>CAYVVX010000006.1:0-7393 GCA_964455315.1 uncultured Planctomycetales bacterium
CACCAGCAACGTCACCTGCGCGGCGGTGACGGTGTCCGGCAGCGAGGTGATCGTGGATCTCAGCGGAGCGGCGGCCAACGACCTGATCGACATCGGCCTGGGGGGCCTGATGAGCGCGGCCGGTCAGCCGCTGACCGGACAGAACGGCCTCACCGCCGGCAACCTGCTCGGCGATTGCAGCGACGACGGAGTGATCAACATCGTCGACCTGAATTGCGTCAAGCAGCAACTGTTCGCCCCGGTGAATGCCGCGCGTCTGCGCCAGGACATCAACGCCGACGGCGTCATCAACATCGTCGATCTGAACATGGTCAAGGGCAACCTGTTCGCCACCGTGCCGGGCTGCCCGGAGTTCTGATCCAGCGGCCGGGCCTCGTCCTTGATATTGTCGCCGGCAACCGCCCGCTCCGCGCGCTCAGATGACCCCGTCGCGTCCGATCCGCCGATCGACGAAGAAGTTGTCCCCACGGAGGGACGGCTGCGACACCTCCAGGATGAGCGCGTCGCCCGCGCCGCTGAACGTGTGCCGCACGCCCGGCGGCATGACCAGCGTGTCCCCCGACTTCATGAGCCGTTCCGCCCCGTCGGCCACCATGCGCACCTGCCCCCGCAGGATGTAGAACGTCTCGTGCTTGATGCGGTGATGATGCTCCGGGCAGGCCTGCCCGTCGAAGAGAAACAGGAACTTGCCGCAATACCCCGCCTGCGTCTCGTTGGCGACCCAGAACTCGGTCAGTCCCCAGCGCTCGAACTCATCCAGCCCGAAGTTGAGCAGGAGGATGAACTCCTCGGGCACCACCACCTGCCACTCCGCCAGCCGCGCGCGACAGCGATCCAGCGCCTCCTCGCGGGCGGCCCCGTCCAGTTCAACATCCGGGTATCGCAACGCCATGATGCCGCGGTCCTCTCAAGAAGGGATGATGAGGAACCGCAGAGACACGGAGATCGCAAAGAAGAGATGAACCACAGAGACACAGAGGGCACGGAGAAAACGTTGAGAATCAGGAAGGCAGGAAGTGAGGAAAACCGCGAACAGGGTGTTGTTCTACAGATGCCGGCGAGCCGGAATTCCGGTCATTTCCTCCAGACGATCCAGAGATGCGACCTGACCGGCAATCCCGCTCTCAGATCTGTAATCTCAGATTTGAAATCTGAAATGGGGCCCGTTGATCGCTCCGGAACCTTCAATCTCAATCCTCGTCGTCCCCGCTTCTTCCTGCATTCCTGCCTTCCTGATGCAATCTCTTCTCCGTGTCCTCCGTGGCTCTGTAGTACATCTCTTCTTTGCGTCCTCGGCGTCTCCGCGGTTCACAATCCGTATTCCTTCAACGCCGCCGCCAGCTTCTCCCTGTTGGCCGGAGCCATCGCGCACAGCGGCAGCCGGAATTCCTCGGCCACCATGCCCTTCATCGCCATGGCCGTCTTGATCGGGATGGGGTTCACCTCCAGCGTCAGCAGCCCCTTGGCCAGCTTGAACATCTTCAGGTGCCAGCGCCTGGCCGTCTCCCAGTCGCCGCGGGCGGCCGCATCGGTCAGCGCCTTGACGTCCTTCGGCACGATGTTGGCCAGCACGCTGATCACCCCGATGCCGCCCATGCCCATCAGCGGCAGCGTGACCGAGTCGTCGCCGCTGATGATGCCGATGTCGCTGCGCACTAGCAGTTCGCTGGCCCCGTCCATCGACCCGGTGGCGTGCTTGACCGCGACGATGTTCTTGTGCGTCTCGCGCAACCGGACGATGGTGTCGCTGGAGATCTCCACCGCGGTGCGCCCGGGGATGTTGTAGAGCACGTGGGCGAAGTCCACCTCTTTGGCGATCAGCGAGAAGTGCTGGAACAGCCCCTCCTGCGTCGGGCGGTTGTAATAAGGCTCCACCAGCAGCGAGCCGTCCTCCCCGTTGCGGCGGGCGTTGCGGGTCATCTGCAGGGCCTCGGCCGTGCTGTTCGAGCCCGTCCCGGCCATGACCGGAATACGCCCCTTGGCTCTGCGGACCACCGCGGCGACCACCGCGTCGTTCTCCTCGTGGGTCAGCGTCGGACTCTCGCCGGTGGTGCCGCAGGGCACCAGCACGTCGGTCCCCGCATCGACGTGGAAGTCGACCAGGGCATCCAGCGCCTTGTAATCCACCTCGCCGTCACGATACGGCGTGACCAGCGCGACCATGCTTCCTTTGAACACGTGCAGCTCCGTTGGAACGCGGGAGGGGACACCACCCGACGCCTCACTCTCGACCTTCCTCGATGCCCCTATTCTAGCCGCCCTTCCCCAGGAACAGATCGCGCCCTTCGACCAGGGCCCGCATCTTGCGGTCGGCCACCGAGCGGTGCAGCATCCAGAACCCGCAGTCGGGATGGACCCACTTGATCCGCTCGGCGCCCAGCACCTTGACGGCCTGCTCGATGCGGCCGGCGATCAGGTCGGGGCTCTCGATGCCGTTGTCCTTGATGTCGATCACGCCGATGCCCAGGGCGATGCCGGGTTTCAGATCAGTGAACACGTCCAGCTCCTGGTAGCCGCGGCGGGCAAACTCCAGAATCAGGTGATCGCAACTCAGACCATTGTAGAACGGCAGCAGCTCGCGGTGCAGCCCCTGCTGAATGGTCTGCCCGCCGTAGTTGCCGAAGCACAGGTGCAGCCCCTTCTCGCCGTGGGCACCGGCGAACACGTGGTTGATCGCGTCGGCCAGCCAGGGCCCGTCCTCCGGCGTACCCGGCAGGTTGGCCTCGTCGATCTGCAGCACCGGGGCGTCGATCTTCTTAACCTGCTTGTAGAGCACCTCGGCGATGGCGGTCACCAGCGTCTGCCGGTCCGGGTAGTGCCTGTCGAGCAGCGTCTTGGCCAGCATGTACGGGCTGGTCACGGTGAATTTGAGCGGGCGCCGGGTGAGCCCGCGGACCGACTGCCACGCCCCGGGCAGATCCAGCGTGCCCTCGTGGATGGGTCCGTGGACGACGCCGGCGGGATACGCCCGGAACTGCATCCCCGGCTGGGCCCGGAACTCCTCGACTTCCTTGATCGACAGGCGGCTCTCGATACCGCCCATCGGCCGGACGAAGTAGTCGATCATCCCGTTGGTGTCGGGATGGCTGACGTCGAAGCGGGACAACTCGCCGTCGGCGATGACGTCGATGCCGGCCAGCTCCTGAGTCTTGAGCACCACCATCACCGCGTCGCGCAGGGTCACCGCCGACGGCACGGCCGACAGCCACGCCGGCACCGGATAACTGCCCACCACGGTGGTTTTCACGGCCACATCGGAAGCCATAATAGCCTCAATCTTCCGGCAACGGCTGGCCCTTGGTCTCCGGGGCGAAGAACAGGACGAACAGGCCGAAGATGTAAATGAAGATCATGACGAACGAGCCGTAACGGACGGCCAGGGTAGCGTCATTGGTGGCCGGCATCAGGAACGGGATGGTCAGGGCCCCGGAGAAGAAGAGCCCGCGCAGACCGCTCTTGATCGAGGGAATCGCCGCGGCCAGGAACCGTCCCACGTTGTAACAGAAGCCGACCCCGGTAGCCCGCAATCGAGTGGGGAACAATTCGGGGAAGTAGATGGCGTAGCCGCCGAACGGTCCCAGGGTGACGAAGCCGATTACCGGGGCCAGGACGTACGCCTCGGTGATGGTGTTGGCGAACAGGAAGGTGTAGGACATCACGAAGAACGCCAGCACGAAGAAGATGGCGAAACCCGGCTTGCGGCCCAGCCGCAATGCGATCCAGGTATAGGCGGAGATGCCGAAGAAGGCCCCGGCCTGCTGCAGGAAGAAGGCCACGGCGACGAACTTCTCCTTCCTTTCCTCCGAATAGTTCTTCGCGATCATCCGATTGAGTTCCGGCGTGAAGAAGCCGACACCCCACAGCGCCCCGACACCGACCACGCCCAGCAGCAGACCGACGATGGCCCGTTTGCGCCAGCGCGACTCGCCCAGCAGTCCGATGTACGAGGCCCTTTTCTGGGTGATGCCTTCCGCCCGCTCGCGCAGCCAGCGAGCCCGGGCCTCTTTCCACTTTTCCGGCTCCTTGAGCCCCAGGAGGACGAACACCGCCACGATGCCCGGCAGCGCGCCCACCGCGAACAGCCAGCGCCAGCCCAGGACCGGCATGATGAAATAACCCAGCGCGGCACCGGCCATGTTGCCGATCGCCGACAGCGCCTGCAGCGCCCCCAGCGCCGGAGCCCGCGAGCGATCCGGCATGGTCTCGGCCACCAGCGCCGCCCCGGCCGCGAACTCGCCGCCCACGCCCAGCGCGGTGAGGAACCGCAGCACGTTGAACTGCGTCTCGGTCTGGGCCAGACCGTTCAACCCGGTGAAGATCGAATACAGAAGAATGGTGATGGCCATGGTCTTGGCCCGGCCGATGGCGTCCCCGATCCAGCCGAAGATGAGCCCGCCGATGGCCCAGCCGAAGACGAAGATCGAGGTGGAATGGTCCCCGGCATCGGCTGAACTGGCCGAGGCCTTCTCCTTGCCGAGAAAGGCCGCCAGCTTGGCCCGTGACACGCCCTCGGGGTTCGTCTCGAGCAGCTTGTCCGCGGATTCACGGTTCAGAACCTCCCGATCAATGAGTCCCTGGATGTCGGCGGCCAGAAAGTTGTCACCGGTCTCGCCCTTCTCCTTGAGAATGACCGTACCCATCTGTTCATACTTGGGAGTGAGCCGGCGCTCACCAATGGTCCAGGCCAGCGCGATCCGCGTCACCGACTTGCGGGTCCCGCCCTCGGGCAGCTTGAGCAGCTTGTCGCGCTCCGCGGGCAGCAATACCCCCTTCTCGACCAGCCCTTCGACTTCCGTACTGGTGTAATTCACCGGTGGGTTCTTGCCCAGATCGGGCATGCCCCAATCGACCGGATAGACGTCCAGCACGTCCATCATGGCCTTGCCGCGGCCGATGTTGAAGAACTGCTGATCCATGGTGTCGAACATCCACCCCATCGACGCGACCAGCAGCACCCACCACTGGTAGCGAGTCAGCCCGCGGTACCACGGCATCGTCTTGGCGAGATCGGGGGTCTGGTCGGCCATGATCACCTTCCTTACAGGGGAACCGAAGTTGCGACGCGCCGGAGGCCGCCGCGGAGGGCGGCCCGATGTTGGCGGGGATGGTACCGGAAAGCCGCGGGCCTGACCACCGCCCGGAAACAGCTTCCGCCCGCGCCGGGAGCGCGCACTTAGCACCACGCCGCGACTGTGCTATCCTCGCATCCGCATGGCCAACTCCCTAGACAAGGCGGCCGCACTGCTGGCGGACATCGACGGGCGTCTGGCGGCGCTCACGCTGCCGGCGGCATCCCCGGTCCTCCGCGAAATCAACCGCTGGCGCGGGGACGGCGCCGCGGCCCGGTTCCATCTGCTCGACGACCGCCGCCATCCGCCGCTGATCGCCGTCCTGGGCGGCACCGGCACCGGCAAATCCACCCTGGTCAACCTGCTCCTCGACCGCGAGATCAGCGCCACCTCCTTTCGCCGCACCTTCACCAGCGGCCCGATCGCCGCCGCGGCCGGGCTCGATCGCGTGCCCGCAGGCTGGCTCGGCATCGCCCATCGCGCCATCGGCGACGACGACCTGCCCGCCCGCGGTGAGTCCGGCGTGCTGATCGTCGCGGCGGTCGCATCAGAAGTCACCGCGGCGATCACGCTGGTGGACACGCCGGACATCGACGGCGACCAGGCCGCCCATCGCGCCGAGGCCGACCGCGTGTTCCGCTGGGCGACGGAGGTGATCTTCCTGGTCACCCCCGAGAAGTACCAGATGACCGAGCTGCCCGCGTATTACCGGCTGGCCAAGCGCTATGACGTGCCCTGCCGCTTCGTGATGAACAAGTGCGAGGAGCAGGCGGTCATGGACGACTACCGCACCCTGCTCGTCGAGCGCGGCTTCGAGGAGCCGGAGTTGTTCGCGCTGCCCCGGCAGGACGCCGCCTGGGAGCCGCCGCCGGGGGCCCGGCTGGAGGATCTGCGCGCGGCGCTGCGGGCGCCGCCGCCCGAGCAGCGCCCGACGGCGGCGCGCGGGGTCCGGCACCGCTGCCTTGACGCCGCCGAGCGGCTGCGCGACACCGTCGTCGAGCCGCTCCGCCGCGAACGGCACCAGGTCGACGCGCTGATCGCGGCGCTGCGGGCCATGGAGGCTTCCGGAGGCAGCGTGGACGTTATGCCCCTCGCCGAGCAGCTTCGCCGCCGCATGCAGGAACAGAGCATCCTCTACCTGATGGGCCCCGGCCGGATGCTCGACCGCGTCCGCCAGGTGCCCGGGCTGCTGGCCAGGCTGCCGCGCACGGCGTGGGATCTGCTCGCCGGCCGGCAGGCCGGTACCGGGGCGACGCCGCCGCCATCCCCCGGCGGCAACGCGGTCCCCGACTTCCGCCGGACGCTGGAGGATCATTTCGTGCAGGTCCAGGCCCGCCTGGAGGATGTCATCCGCGGCACCGCTGGCGGCCAGAGGCTCATGGAGGTGTCGGGCGACGGCTATGCCGCGGCCAGGATCGATCCCGCCCGCGCCGGCGACATCGCCGAGGAGGAGCTCGCCGAGTTCAAGGCCTGGCTCGACCAGCACTGGAACGCCCCGCCGCGGGACACGCGCATGCTGGTCCGCCTGCTCCAGCGGCTCCCCGGCGGCAAGGCCCTGGGCCAGTGGTCGGAGGCCGCCCCCTACCTGCTGGCCCTGGTGGTCGCCACCCACGGGGCGGTTTTCGGGCCGGTCGACCTGATCATCATCGGCGGCTTCAGCCTGGCCACTTCGCTCGGCGAACAGCTCAGCAACGAGGTCACCGCCCGGGCCCGCCGCACCAACCGCCACATCGGGGCCCGCTTCCCCGCCCTGGCCGGCGAGCAGATCCACCGGCTGTGCGGCTGGCTCGACGCCGCCGCCCCCTCCGCCGCGACCCTTGACCGGCTGGACCGCGACGCCGCCCGCCTGGCCGAAATCAGCACCGCCGCGCCCTGATCGGGGCCCTTTTCATGTCCCCCGGCCCTCCATTTGTATATAATGAGACACCTCGGTTGAGTCTCGGAGGACATCATGATCGGTAACCTGACGCTGCGCATCCCTGTGCGCCTGATTCCAATCCGACTGCTGGTGGCGATGGCAGCTATTTCCGCCGTCTCCTGCGGGCCCGCCCGGGCCGATAATCCCTACCTCTACGGCATCCACTGGTGGGGATACAGTGCCGGCTCGCCCGTGGACAACACCCCCGCGCAGCTCCTCGATGCGCCCAGCTACGGCGGCTGGACCCTGGAGACGGTGATCACCCATTCCGACTCCCACTGGCAGGCGGGCTTCTTCACCGGGTTGTACGCCGACCTGCCCCAGCGCAACGTGTCCATCATCACCCGTGTCGACTACGACTGGGGGCAGACCGTTCCCTCCCCGCTCAACGTCCATTACAACAGTT
>CAYVVX010000006.1:7403-21941 GCA_964455315.1 uncultured Planctomycetales bacterium
GCCACCGTCAACACCCTCCGCCAGGGCTGTCACCTGTGGCTGATCGGCAACGAGCCCAACATCGTCGGCGAGGGCGGCGGCTGGCCGGACAGCGAGGTCACCCCGGCCGGCTATGCCCAGATCTACCGCAACGTCCGCAACGCGATCCGATCGCAGGCGATGTCCAGCCCCACCGGCGAACACAAGGTGCTGGTCGCGGCGCCCAGCCCTGGCGGGGTCATCACCGGCATCCGCTGGATGGACGGCAACCAGTGGCTCGGGCAGGTGCTCGACGCCATCCCCAACAACGAGATCGACGGCATCGCCATCCACGCCTACGGCGGAACGCTGAGCGGCTTCGAGAGCAGCTATCGCGAGCAGCTTCAGCTCATCGACAGCAAGGGTCTGATGGACAAGCCCGTCTACATGACCGAGTGGAACAAGGTGTCCGGCGAAGCCACCACCGCCCAGTTCCTCCGCGACGCCTTCACCAGCGTCAATGCCTGGAACCAGACCCCCGGCAACCACAACATCGTGTGCATGTGCTGGTTCGTCTACGACGCCGATCAGCAGGCCAGCAACCGCTGGAATCAGTATTCCATCGAGTACTACCGCAACAACGGCATCGCCTACGACCCCAACAACCTGCTCAACGGCGACGTCTTCGGCGCCTTCGAGTGGGTGGTCAACCAGCGCTACCCGGCCGGGAAGATCGGCATCGGCGCTCCCATCGCCGAATTCTCGGGAACTCCCCTGTCCGGACGCGTGCCGCTGAACGTACAGTTCACCGACCAGTCCACCGGCGTCATCTCCAGCCGGACCTGGAACTTCGGCGACGGCGCCACCAGCAATCAGCCCAGCCCCGCGCACACCTACACCGCTACCGGGATCCACAATGTTTCGCTTTATGTGACCGGCACATCCGGTTCCGATACGGAGCTCAAGACCGGTTACATCACCGCCCTGCCGCCGGTGGGCGACATGGACAACGACGGCGATGCGGATCTGACCGACTTCGGCTATTTCCAGCGCTGCATGTCCGGCTCGGGCGTGCCCCAGACCGCGCCGGAATGCCTTCTGGCCAAGATCGACGGCGACAGCGATGTCGACCTCGACGACCTGGCTCGATTCAAAAGGTGCCTCAGCGGCGCCGGAATGCCCGTGCAATTCGGCTGCGCCGAATTGCCTTGATGCCGAACCCCTGGGCGGGTGACACTGGACGCGACAACGCATTCCCACAATGACAAGCGGGGATGTGCCTCTTTCGAAGCACATCCCCACACCAGAGGAGGGAGGAAGAGGAGGAAATTGGGAGCGTTCTGGAATGTGTAGAAAGCAATCGCCTTGCCACTCACGAAGAATCGCTCGAAATACGTCGGCGCGCGGTCGTCCAGGCCGTATCCGACGCCACCCGGACAACCCATAACTGTCTACTCAATAAAGACTTGAGAAACGCAGGGGACGGGGCGGAAAAACCGGGACCGCAGCGGCAATCGTTCGCCCCAGGGACTGAAATGGGGACCATGTCCTCGCGCCGCCGCCCGATCGTCGGGCATTTTTCCCCACCCTGCCGGTTCGCGCATCAAGCTGATTGATCATTGTTCGGCGACGGCCGAAAAAGTGTGCTACCATCGATGGGTTCGCGGAGCAGGATCATCTGAATGGAACCCGGTGCGCCGCTTCAGCGTGGCGCGTTGATGTGAGACACAGGCGGTGATCGAGTTGTACGCCATGACGGGATTTCGACGGTACTACGCCGGCGCGGCACTCGCCGCGTGGCTGGTCGCGGTCGCGCCGCTGCTGGCCGGACCCAACCTTATCCGCAACCCCGGCTTCGAGGAGGGGCCCTCGCCGGCCTATCCGGGCGTCGGTCTGCATTGGGAGACCAACGACGGGCAGCCTCACGCCGACATCGACGAGCTCACCACCGCGGTCAAACACGGCGGAAGCTGGGCGCAACGCCTGCGCGCCCATTCCACCTGGGATCTGGGCATGGTCCGCCAGGTCTCCGCGTACAACTCGGTCAACGCGGGCGCCACCTACGACATCTCCGTCTGGATCAGGTCCCAGAACATCGTCAACTGCGCCGGCTGGTATCTCTTCGGCATCTGGTGGTTCAACGGCAGCGACCAGCTCATCGGCGAAGTGAAGATGCCCCAGCCGGACGGCTGCAAGTGCCCGCGCAATGACGGCTGCAACCACGACTGGCAACTGGTCAGCTTTGCGGCGGTCGCTCCGGCAGGCGCCAGGCGGGTGGCCGCGGTGCTCACCCGGCACACCGACGGCGACGCCTGGTACGACGACGTGTCCATCAGCGAGCGCTCCGCCGGTCAGCCCGAGATCGCCGTCGCGCCGGCCAGCTTCACCCGCTCGGTCCGCTACGGCGGTACCCTCACCGACGACCTGTTCACCGTGCAGAACGTCGGCGCCGGCGCGCTCAACTACCAGGTGACCGACAACGCGGCCTGGCTGAGCGTCGCGCCCTCAAGCGGCGGCAGCACCGGCGAAGCCGACCCCATCACGCTCAGCTATCAGCCGGCGTCACTGCCGCTGGGCACGCACCAGGCCACGGTCACCGTGACCGACCCGAACGCGACCAACTCGCCGCGAACACTGCCGGTCACGCTCATCGTGCGGATGCCCGGGGACTTCGATGACGACATGGACGTGGATCTGGAGGATTTCGGGCGGTTCCAGGCCTGCCTCGCGGGCGCGGGGATCATCCAGAACCACCCCGACTGCGCCGCGGCTCTGCTCGACGCCGACCTGGACGTCGACGGCGACGACACCGCGATCTTCCGCAACTGCCTCTCCGGACCCGCCGTCACCGGCGACCCGGACTGCGTGCCGTAGCAGCTCGCAACCGACATGGCCCGCCCTGGCAAGCGGCAGGTACCCCTGCCGGTCGTTACCCGCGGAGTGCGAATGCCGATCGCGATCGGTCTCGCCGATTGTGAAACACTTCCACCCCGGTCAGCTCTTCTTGTCCTCGCCGCCCTGGTCCTTCTTGTCGCCGGGCAGCGCCTTGGTGAATTCCGCCGCCAGTGCCGGCTCGGTCTTGTAGTCGTAGAAACTGCGGATCTGCTCGCGGTAGTAGCCGCCGCGGGCGATCCTGGCCGCGTTGAGCACCGCGCCGAACATGCGGGCGTGAACCCGTTCGAGCTGCTCCCTGGCCCGCATGACCACGCCGCGGGAGGTGCTCTTGGCCCGCACCACCAGCACCACGCCGTCCACCGCGCCGGCGATGACCAGGCCGTCGCTCACCAGCAGCAGCGGCGGCCCGTCGAACAGCACCTGGTCATACAGCCGGGTGGCCTGCTCGATCAGATCGCGGAAGTAGTTGCCGCTGAGCAGCTCGGCCGGATTCGGCGGGATCGGCCCGGTGGACAGCAGGTCCACGTTGGGCAGGCCCGACGGCGTGATCAGATCCCCCAGCGCCGACTGACCGACCAGCACGTTGCTGAGGCCTTCCCGGCGAATCTTGGGAAAAACCTCCGGCAGCATGGGGCGATGGAAATTGGCGTCGACCAGCAGCACCCGTCGCCCCGACTGTCCCAGCGAGATGGCCAGGTTGCAGGCCACCGAGGTGCGCCCCTCTTCCGGTTTGGCGCTGGTGATCAGCACGGCCCGCTGGCGCTCGGCGGGCGAGCTGAGCAGCAGGTTGGTGCGGATGGATCGGAACGCCTCGGCCACCAGCGACTGCTGATGGGTGTGGGTGGCGATCTCCACCTTGTCGATGGTGACTTCCTCGTCGTCCAGGTCCGGCACGGTGCCGAGGATGGGGACGTGGACGTGCCGGGTCAGGTCGCGCGGCGTGCGGATGGAGGTATCCACCACCTCCAGCAGGATGGCCAGGCCGATGCCCAGCGCCAGCCCCAGGAAGCTGCCCAGGGGCATGTTCAGCTCCCAGCGTGGAAAGCTGCGCTTCGGCGGAGGATAGGCCGAAGACCGCTGCACCACGCGGGCCAGCCTGTCCTCATCAGTTCTCAGCACCCGCAGCCGCCCCATATGCTCACCGACTTCGCGAAGCTGATTCTCGATGCTGATGTACTCCTCCTCCAGGGCGCGATACTTGGCGATCTGCCCGTCCAGGTCGCGCTGACGGAGCTCGGCCGCCGAGGCTTCCTCGCGAAGCTGTGCTTCCGCCTGGGCCGCGTTGAGCAGCAGCGTCCGGGCGCTGTCGCGCTGGTAGTCGCGGACCTCCTGCCGCCGGGCCTGAACGATCCGGTCAAGCTGGTCGTTCACCACCTCGATACTGGAGCGCAGATCCTGGACCGCGCGATGGTTCTCACCCACTCGCAGCAGTGTCTCCATCAGGGTCTGCTCCAACCCCAGCTTCTGGTTCTGCAGGGCCACCACCTGCGGATCCTGCTGGATCAGTTGCTCGCTCAGGGGGCTGATGCTGAGCTGGTCGGCTTCCACCTTGATGAGGTTGTCGTACTGCGCCTTGTACTGCAGCTTCTCGGCGGAGACCCGGGTGACCTCGTTGGTCAGGGCCCGCCAGGATTCCGCCAGCACGTTCACGCCGGAAGCGACGCCGGGAGAACTGAACTTGTTCACCAGGAACTCGTTGCGCTCATCCTGGTTCCGCTTGGCTTCTGCAGCAAGCCGCTTCTGCTGGTCTTCCATCTTGTCAAATTCGCCGGCGTATTCCTGCAGGTTCTGGCGTTTCTGCTGATCCAGAAACACGTCCACCAGCGTGTTGACGATCACCGCGGAATCCTGCGGCCACCGGGTGGACATGGACACCACCACCAGGTTGGTGTTGGGCAGGTTGCCGACGTTGAGGGAGCTCTTGAAGTCCTCGAGCAGCTTGACCTTGTCGGGTTCATCATGGTACCACCGGAGTCTGTTGGTCGGATCGTCTGTTGTTATCGCATCCTTCGACAGGACCTCCCGAAGCAGCGTTTCCTGCTGGAGCAGGGCCACCTTGTCGGAGACAAACCGCTCCATGATCTCGACCTGGACCATCGGCGCCGAGATCTGCAGCGGATCCTTCTGCATCGGGGACTGCACCTCCAGCAGCGCAGCGGCCCGGTAGCTGGGGCGATTCTGGATCAGCCAGTAGGTCAGTCCGCCGGTCGCACCGGTCAGCAGCACCCACACGAAGATGATCAGGAACGCTCTCTGCTTCAGGATGCGAAGCACATCGCTCAGCGTGATGCCCGCGGCGGCGGGGGCACTTGCGCGGGCTGCTGCCGCGGGCGGCAGGGGGATCCGCTCCTGAAAGGTCACTGGTGTCGTGCTCATGCCGTCAAACCTCCCGTCGCCGCCGTGGACGGTTCCGTTTCAGGCTCCGCGTCCACCAGCAGATGATTCAATACGTAGGAAAGCGCCCCGTAGAGCCCGAATGCGATCACCAGCATGCTCAATCCCAGCAGCGTGTGGTACGTGCCGCGGGCGTAGATGCCCATGTCGAAGACCACCAGGAACCCCGTGGTGGTCACCCGGATGATGTTGCAGAAGATCGCGATCGGCACGCAGGCGATGATCATGGCCAGCCGCTGCCACATCGGGCGCTCGTGGATGAACGCCATCGCCACCCCCAGCGCCGTCATGGTCATCATCAACCGCATGCCCGCGCAGGCCTGCTCCACGTCCAGCCGGTCGAACACGCCGTTGTAGAAATACTCCACCACCGCCCCCTTGCCCTCGGCCTCCACGCCGTCCACCATCGACAGCACGGCCGCCGACACGCTCGCGGCCAGCTCGCGCAGCGGCAGGGTGAGCTGACCGTAAAGCCGCGTCGGCAGGGGCAGCGCGAAGAACAGGTACGCCACCGCGAACCAGCTCCACCGCGCCAGCGGCCACCCGTGGCTCATCAGCACCACGCCCATCAGGGTGATCACCAGCGAGACGGTCTTGGGATAGGTCATCATCTGGTAGGTGCTGCGCAGGTAGATGGTGAAGCCGAGCAGGATCAGTCCGGCCCCGACCACCCGCGGCAGCAGGCCACCGGACCACAGATGCAGCGGCATCCGCTCGCGGTGAAGATACAGGTACAGGAGGCTGAACAGGGGGATGATGAATCCGTGGGACCAGTCGCCGTTGTGGGACCACTCGTACACCAGGTAGCGGAGCACGTCGCGATAGTGAAACAGCAGCACGAGGGCGACCAGCACCGCCTCAACGGCGAATACCGTCCACCAGGCGCTCTGCCCCCGCCGGTCACGCGGGTCCGGCACCGGCTGTTCCGTGGTCTTCAACATGCCTTGGTCCTACGACCGCGACACCGGCGCGGTTCCCTCACGTCCCCTGACCCGGATGCCTCGCGGGTGGCCCAATCGTTAGAACCCGAACAGATTCCCGAAAAGCTGCTGTTGTTCCTGGCGGCGCCGGGCGGCCGGGTTCACATCGCCAAAGTACGAGTCGATGTCCGCGAAATTCCGGTCATACACGAACCCGAAGCCGTAGGTGAACCGAAACGAGTTGCGGATCGTCGCCAGCAGCGGCGCGATCGCGTGCGTGCCCACCACTACCGTGTCCTGCGGCTTCAGGAACAGGTCCGGATCCTTCCCGTCCATGATCCTGGCCAGATCCCACTGGGTGATCTCCTCCCGGCCGCTGTCAATCCGGCGGCGGATCTCGCAGCGCGTCGGCCAGGCGAGCTGATCGAAGCCGCCGGCCGCGTAGATCATCTGGGTCAGCGTCCATTCCTGGCCGTTGAGGGCATAGGACCCGGGCCGAAGCACGTGCCCGCCCAGCACCACGACCCCCACCGGGCCCGGATCGACCTTGATCCAGTCCTGGTGGCGGATCACGATGTTCGCCGCCGGATCGCCGTTGCGCAGCGCCTCGGCGGAGATGCGGATGATGCGCTGGCTCCCGTCAGACGCCAGGTCCGACCAGTCCACCGCTTCGCCGGGCGGCGGGGCATGGACCGGGGCGGTGCCGGGAGCGGCAGGCGCGCCGGACGCGTCCGGAACCCACGAGCCGCTGCCTTCCTCAAACGTGAAACTCGGGAGGGACTCCGGGGAGTGATTCTGAGCGCCGGTTGATCCGGTCGCCGCCTTCGGCGCGCCGGACGGGGCACCATTCTCGCCCATGGCCTCCAGGAGATCCTGCTCGACCGCGTCGGCCGGCAGGAAGGTGTTGTTGTCCGCCGCCGCCAGCGTCCGGCCGCTGGGCTTGGCCGGCTCGGGACCAATCGCCGGGCTGGCCGGTCCGGGGGCCGCTTCCGACCCGCCGAACGGGCTGACCGGAGGCAGCGCCGAACCCTCGACCGGAGGAGTGACCGGCGCCGCGGGGGGTGCCGAACTGACCGGCGGATTCACGACCCGCTTCTCACGCGGCTCGTTGCGCAGCACGTAAATGGTGCGAACGGTGGGGTCGAGGCTGCCCGCCTGGTTGATCGCCTCGCGCAGCCGGAAGTCCGACCGCTGGATCCGATAGGGCCCGGGATTGACCACGGCGCCGTCAATGTTGTAGAGCCGCTGCTGCTGGGTGAGGGCATTGACCACCACCGTGGGGGAGCGATCCGCGCGGTAGATCCCCTTGGCCTGGGCTTGCCTGATGATCTCTTCCTGGGTCTCCTGCTGGGTCAGCCCTTCGACATAGACCGGATCCAGTTGCGGAATGTGGACATAACCCACGTCGTCGACCGAGGTGGGGGTGAACTCGCTCTCCGTGCCGGGCTGGAGGAAGTCCAGCATGCGGATCGACAACTGGTCGCCCGGCCCGAACCGGTACGGCTCGACCGTCGCCACCAGGTCCTCCGCGGTGGGCGCCACCGCCCCGGGGATGCCCATCGGCTTGTCGCGGAAGCTGATGGCGTCCTGGATCTCATTGACCGAGTTTTCACGTGAGAGCGGCTGCGTCGGATCGAGAAAGGCGTTCCACCAGGAATTGGAGATGCAGCCGGTGGAGCTGCACGCCATCACTGTCGCCAGATACCCGAGGGCATCGATCCCGAACCGCTTTCGATGCTGTGGTCGCATGGACACCTGCCAGATGTTTTCTCTGACCCGCCCGGGGACGGGTACATACCAGGCCGGGGGGAATGCCCGCCGACCGCGCCTTCGACCGAGCCAGTGCTACAACTATCGGACGACGGCGCCCGGCAATACAACCGCGTCGCCAACTTCGGCAGGTCATTCTCGCCCGGCGGATGGCGGATCAACCCGATCCTCGTCGGGGCGAGCGGTGGCCGGGAGAACCCGAACCCCTCCCCCGGAAACATCCGCCTCCCGGGTGCAAACCCCGGTCCGGCTCACACCGGCGATGAAGAACCTACCTCGTCCAACGGATATTATCGGCCCGAGACGAAAAAATCCGCAAGTCTGTGAGTTGCAAACAGTTGAATCGCTCCTCCGGGGCATAGGACGGCCGGCCGACCCAGCAGGTTCGAACCAATGTGCCCCGGGGAATTCACGGGTTCCGTGGAGTCAGTTCCAGATCACCCAGCTTGCCAATGAGGTGCTGCGGCTCGCCCCCGACAGGCGGTTTTTCGTCAGCATAGATGCCCTCGGCGCGGCGCAGCCGGACCGTTCGCCAGCCCCGTTGATTGGGAGCGATGAAATCCTTCAGCGGATTGTCCCCGATGTAAACGCACGCGCCACCGGTCGCCCCCAGGCGCCGTTCCATCTCCTCGAAGGAGCGAGGATGCGGTTTCCAGTACTGCCGGCCCCACTGATCTGTAAGAATGATGTGCTCCACCCGGCCCGCCAGGCCCAGGGCCTCCACCTTGAGACGCTGCGTCTCCAGCGGTCCGTCGGAGATCAAGCCCAGCCGGAACCCGCTGCGCCACTTGGCCAGCGCCTGCTCGGCATCCGGCTGGAACCGGATCGAGGGCACATGCAGGCGATAGCAACTGACCATGTCGGCGATGAGCTCGGGCCGCACCGGCTGACCAAGCTCGGCGAGGATGCGATCAAAAATGTGACCGCGCTCGCCGGCGTCGAAGAGCGACCGCATGCGCCCGGCCGGCGGAAAGGGGCATGGAAACCGATCCCGGAGCCAGGCCTCGACCGCGTCAAAACCGCTGAACGCGAAGTCGCGCTCGCAATACAGGGTGTCGTCAAGGTCGAACACCACCGCGTGAACGCCCTGCAGCTTGATCGTGGCAGCGGACACGCAGGGTCAACTCCTATCGCCGCGACCGCCGCACTGCCCGGGAGGCAACCGGTATCCGGGCCGGCGGGACTTCGCCGTCCTCCAGGAAGAACGCCTGGTAGTAGCGCAGCATGGTCACGCCGTCACGGAAATGGTCCCGGCGGATACGCGGCCTGCGTCCCAGCCACTCGGACAGCAGCCAGCGGGGGAAATCGGCGCCGGCTTCAATCGCCAGCGGGACGCCCCCACCGAATCGCGGATTGACCTCGATGATCCGGATGCGGTCTTGCGGCGTAACGATCAACTGGATGGTGATCACGCCGCGGCATCCCCCCAGCGCCGACGCAACGCGACAGGCGGCCTGCATGGCCCCTTCGTGACGGACCGTCCGGGCCTGGGTCACTTCGCCGCCGCGCACCTCCAGCCGCTGCCGGGGCACCGCGCAGCGGGGAACGCCGTCGTACCCCGTGTAGACATCCAGCGTATATTCAATCCCGGGGACGAACTCCTGGACGATCGGCTCCGGCACCCGCGGAACCAGGGACAACAGCTCCTCCCGCGTGTGCAGAACATAGTTGCCCTTGCCAGCGCTGCCGTGCCGGGGTTTCAGGAAATAGGGAAACCGGTGCCGGCGCCGCTCGAGCACCTCCTCCGCCGGCCAGGTCTCCGGCGTGTCGATCCCGCGCTGCTGAAGAAACCGGTACATCGCCAGCTTGTCCCGGCAGACGCCCACCACCTCCGGCGACGAGACCAGCGCCAGGCACCCCGCGGACGCGAAGCGATCGATCGCGCCGGCCAGGACGTACAGCTCGTGATCCACCAGGGGAATGAGCATGTCGATCCGCTCCCGCTTCACGATCCTCAGCAGGCTGGGAACGTAGGCCGCGTCCTGCGTTCCGGGAACGACGTGGACCGCCTCGGCAAGGCAGGCACTGGCCGTCGCGGACTGGTGATCCGCGGTATGGATTGCGGGAGCCATGCCCAGGCGACGGGCGGCATCGATGAAGGCCGAGATCAGCTCCACCCGCCGACCGGCGCAGGTGAAGAGCAGCCGGACATCCCGGCGACCCGTTCCCGCTCCCGGCCTGGTGATCATCACCTGTTGCTTCATGAAACCGCGTGACTCCCCTGGGGCACTCCAGTGGATGATCGGCGCCGGCGTGAGATCCGACGCAGCAGTAGCGATTGCTCCCGCACCCGCATGGGATCATATCGACGCGAACATAAAGCCACAATAACAACACGGCACCGCCTGCGCAGGTCCGAGAATGAGCCTCGGCAGGAGCGACGCCATAAGAAGTAAACATATTAAAGAACTGTTGACATTGGCGCTCGCTTTAAGTACTTATGAAATGGTAGCGCCGTTCCCGGTCTTGACCGGCCGGGCGAAGGCTCCGGCTTCACCATCAGGCACCTCCAGCATGAGTGGTACCTGGCTCCGCCGGAATCTTCAAAGCCCGCATCGGCGATCGCGCGAGGGCTGGCCTCCGCCTTCTTTGCGGAGGCTTCTGATTTGTCATTGTGTTGATCACCCGGTGCCCGGGAGGGCCGCGCCACCGCCGGGCGTGTCCGCCTCGGGCACGAGCCGTTTGCGCACGTTTCATCGGTTCTGATCACCCGAGCACGGCGGAGATGACTGGAGGGTCGTCATGTCAGCAGCGCGGATCATCGCCGGCGCGGTCGCCCTGAGTGTGTTCTGTCTCCTGGCTTCGCCGGGGCACGCCGGGTTCAAGCATCCCCGAAACTCGCCCAACCCCGCCTTTGACGGCTTCCCCCTGGGCGACGGAACCAACAGCGACGCCAACAAGACCAAGATCCAGCCCACCATCGACAAGCTGGGCATGCAGATCAACGCCGAGCGGGCGGCCATGGGGCAGCCTCCGCTCGCGGGCAACGATCTCCAGACCGCCGCCAAGGCCCGCTTCGACGCCATCCGCGCCAACGTGGTCAAGGCCGCCGAGCTGGTCGCCTGCCAGATCAAGGGCGACGTGGGTGAGGCGGCATCGAAGTGCATCACCGACCTGCTGGCCAAGGGTTCGGTGTGCATCGACTTCGGCAACGGGGCCCAGGGGGCCCAGTTCTGCGACAGTTCGCCGGAATGCAAGATGGACAAGATCAACATCGACGTGAAGAAGTTCGGCACCACGGTCAAGGAATGCTACGACCCGATGCTGTACGACGCCACCATGACGCTCTACGAGGAAGTTCGTCACGCCCTGCAGGACTTCACCGCCACAGCCGGCGCCAACGCGGACATCACCCGGGCCAAGTGCCAGCACATGGCCGTATGCAACGAGCGCGACGTCGACGACAGGACCATCCCCATCAACATGGACCTGATCACCGCGCTGGACAAGATGCTGATGAACATGGCCCCGGCGCCGGTCGAACCGATCAACAAGAAACTAATCATGAAGCTTCAGGCGCTGCCCAACGGCGCCGCCAAAACGGCCGCCATCCAGGCGCTCAAGACCGAAGCGGAAAAGCAGAAGGCCTTCGACACCGACACCCGGGCCTGCTACGACGCCGCCAAGCAGGCCCTGGCCGACTTCATTGCCGGCACCATCAACAAGACCACGCTCAATCAGCGGCTGGGGCGGATCAAATGGCAGATTCCCGGGCAGACCGCGCCCATTCCGCGACCGCAGGTGACCACCACCTACCAGAGCAACTCCTCCACCGGCACCATCATTCAGAACCAGGAAGGCACCATCGTCCCACTGAACACCGGGCTGATGGGCGTATACGACACCCACTTCCTTCAGGACGGCGCCTACCTGCTGATCAGCGGCGTCACGCCCGGCGGACAGGGTACCGTGCTGATCGTGCCCGATCCCGACGACAATGAGATCTACCTGTCCCCGGATGTTCAGGTGGCCATCCCGCCCACGCCGCAGCTCCAGCTCAACCTCGATCTGTTCCAGCGAAACGGCGGCGGCGGACCGGTGTACATCTACGACGCCCTCCAGCGGCTGATCTATCCTCTGATCGACACCGACACCAACCAGCTTCCCGACGCCCTGGGTCCACCGATCAACAGTCCGGACCCGCTGCTGGAGTGGGTCCGCCACTTCAAGATGACCGACGACAATCGCATCATGGGCTTCGAGAATGACAGCGACGACGGCAACTACCCGCCCAACCTGTCGGTGTTCGAGCTGGTCGATCCCGGCGTGGACGGCTTCTACGAGCAGCTTGTCGAGCACTCCACCTTCGGCGACGTCGGCTTCGCCCCGGCGCCGCTCGATCCGCCGGTCAACTGGGACTTCGATATCGACATCCTGGCCATGGAGAGCGCCTCGCTCGAGGTCTACACCCTCGATCCCCTGGGCTTCACGCAGGAGTTCATCGGTTTCGGCTTCACCCCGTCCGACAGCCACCAGACCACCATCTACCTGTTCCGCCCGGTGTTCACCGCTGAGAACCTTCTGGTAATTGATGCCACCCACGGGCTCCAGTCCAATCCCATCCCGGTCCAGGCCTGCGCCGACGTGTGCGACCCGTTCTGCTACCAGGGCTACGACGCCTGCGATCCCTCCTGCGAGCTCGACTGCCAGGCCTGCTGCCTGCCGTTTGAGAACAGTTGCGTCCTGCTGCCTCCCGGCGAGTGCCTCAACCAGGGCGGCACACCCTCCGGCTCGGGCACCGACTGCGAGACTGACAATTGCGGCGGGCCTGACCTGGAGGCCTGCTGTCACAGCGAAGGCTGCGGTGACAGCGATCCGAACGACTGCGCCGGCTTCGGCGGCGTCCCTCTGGGACCGGGAACCTCCTGTGCCACCACCACCTGTGACATCGCACGTCCCGAGGCCTGCTGCCTGCCCAACGCGACCTGCATCGACCTCATCCCGGATGGCTGTTACTACATCGGCGGCGAGCCCCAGGGTTTCGATTCGACCTGCGCGGAAACGGTCTGCCAGGAACTGCTCGGGGCCTGCTGCCTGCCGGACGGCAGTTGCGTGGACGGGATGCCGGAGGAGGCCTGCTTCCTCAGCGAAGGCAGCTGGAACGGCGCCGACTCCACCTGCGAGTTCACCACCTGCTACGGCGGCCCGTCGGAAGCCTGCTGCTACTACACCGGTTACTGCGAGGACGTGCCCCCCGCCCAATGCATCGACTACGGCGGTACGCCCCAGGGCCCCGAGACTGACTGCGGATCGGTGTTCTGCGAGGCGGAGTCCTATGAGGCCTGCTGCTTCTCCGACAACAGTTGCGGGGAGTTTTACGTCAGCGACTGCATCAACTTCGGCGGCACCCCCGGCGGGCCCGGGTCGACCTGCCTGACCACCTTCTGCGATGCGCTGCCCGCGGCCTGCTGCTACGACGACGGTTCCTGTGCCGACCTGACCCCGCTGGACTGCTCCCAGAGCGGCGGCCGGCCCGGCGGACTGGGCAGCACCTGCGCCACCGCGGACTGCATCAAGCCCGAACTGGTGTCAGTATCGTCGCGGCGCGACCACGGGCCGGCGGGGCACTTCGAGATTCCGCTGCCCCTGCCACCAGGAGCTGGCGTCGAGTCGCGGAGCGGCGGTCCCACTCAGATCGTGTTCATCACCACCGAGTTCGTGGAACCGGTCGATCACAACCTCGACTGCAGCGAGGTGATCGTCACCGGCGCCACCTGCCTGGGTGTGAATGCCCTCCTCAACGGGCTGGAGGTGGAACTCAACGGCGTGAACACCACGTCGTGCGTGTCGCTGACCCTGCAAGGCCTCCAGGACACCAGCGGCAACCCCTTCACCGGTCCGAACGCAGTCGATCTCCGGGTGATCCGCGGTGACGTGGACTCCAGCGGCGTGGTCAACATCGTCGATCTGAACGAGGTCAAGCAGCGGCTGTTTATGAACGTGGACATCAACCACTTCCGCTACGATGTGAACGCCGACGGCGTGATCAACATCGTCGATCTGAATACGGTCAAGGGCAACCTGTTCGCCCAGCTGCTGAATTGCCCGTGAACGGGCTGGAGAGATCACCAGATCCCCGGCGTCGCGCTGCCTGATGGCGGCGCCGGGGAGATCACCGGCCCAGCCGCGGAGCCTTGACCCCCACCCTGGGTGCGGACGTCGTGCCGGTGACCTTGTAGGTCACCATCCTTCCGCTGACCGCGCCGATGATCCGCCCGATCTCACCCAATGCCCCCCGGACCTCCTTGAGCACCTCCACGTTGACTTCGAGATCCAGCGGGCCGGCGTAGAAGACCTTGCCCTTGCCGCGCAGAGCGACCAGCGATGACACCACCTCCATCCGGCTGAAGTCCAGCGCTTCCGGCTGAATTAGGAACGCCGCCTGCGCGGAATCCTGCCCCCGCGGCGCCGTGCCCAGCGACGCGATCACCGCGATGTCGGCCAGTTCCTTGAGCACCGGCAGTTCCAGCAGCCGGCCCTCGACGATCTCCAGCGCCCCCTGCCCGGCCAGCGACGCCGGAAGGTTGTCCAACTGCATGCCCACGCTGCCGGTGGAACTCATCCGCCCCGCGTAACGCGGCCGGCGGCCCTGGGCCGCCCG
>CAYVVX010000006.1:21951-23613 GCA_964455315.1 uncultured Planctomycetales bacterium
GGCCGCCCGCAGGGTCTGCTCGAGCCGGATGCCGTCCGCCTGCCACGTCCCCTGCAGCGGCAATCGCCCGTCCAGCCCCGCCTCGATCGCGCCGACGATGCTGCCGCCCAGCAGTCTCACGTCGTACTTGGCGCTGGCCTTGCCGCCGGCCGCGCTGGCGTCGATCAGCAGCCGGTCCACCGGCCAGACGCTCTCGCCGGTTACGAACCGTCCATCGCTCAGTTCCACCTGCAGCCGCCCGTTCACGGCCGCCGGCCGCTTCCAGGGAATTCGCCCGGTGAGCTGGGTGCGCAGCGTGCCGCGCACCTCGTGGGCGCGCAGCACCTGCTGTACCTGCGGCGGCAGCGTGCCGTACTGGTCCTCGCCCAGGGCGGCGTTGACGCTCAGCTCCTTGACGTCGAGCATCGACTCAGAGAGGTTGACCCGGCTGTCGAGCTTGACGCTGATCAGCGGCTCGCGGCTCACGCTCCCGGACAGCGCGTACCAGCCGGGCTGTCCGGCGATGGGCGGCATCTTCACCTCGACGTTGATGCCGCCCAGGCTCATCACGTTGCCCCCGCCGCCGGGGTCGTAGGTGACCTGGCCCGCGCGCAGATTCAACTCATGGATCAGTACCCCACCGTCCATGCCGCCGGACGCCGCCCCGGCGGGTTCCGATTGCCCCTGTCCTCCAGATCCCAGCAGATCATTCCATCCCACCCAGCCGCCGGCCGGATCCTTGACCAGCAGCAGCGCCGGCGTGTCCGCCGCCAGCCTGTCAATGATGATCGGTTGACCCGCGCGGGGCAGGGAGGGCAGCTTCAGGTCGATCGACTTGAGCGACAGCAGGCTCTGGTCGTGATGGCGGATGGCCAGATCCATGCCCTGCAGAACAATCGGCCCCTCCGGCAGCGTCGCATCGAGCTTGAACGCGCCCATCGGGAAGGACAGGTCTCCGAAGCCGACGGCCGTTCCGGCCGCATCGACATGCACCTCCCCGCGGGTGGCGCCCAGGTCGCGCAGCGGGAACGTGCCCCGCGCACTGGCATTCACCGACCCGGTGAGCTGATGCTTCCGCAATGCCGCCTGCAGTTCAGCGGGCAACGCCCCGCCGACCGACGCGTCGAAGTTCGCCTTGGCGGTGAATCGCTGGATCTCCGCCACCGCGGTATCCGGGCGGAACCTGCCGTCGAACGCGACATCCAGCAGCGGCGCGCACCGCACCTGGCCCGCCAGCCTGATCCACGGCGGTTCGGCCGCCGGATCGACGTCCACGTCCGCGGCGATACCCGACAGCGTGACCGGCCCGTCGCCTTCGCCGGCGTCATACACCACCTCGCCGCGGTCGATGACCAGCTTGCGCACCGGCAGCTCCGCGGCCCGAGAGGCGCCCGCTTCCGCGGGACGGGTGTCGGCTGCGCCACCCGCAATCAGCGCGCTCCACCCCTGCCAGCCGCCCTCCGCCGTGCGCACCAGCCGCACCGACGGCTGCTCCAGGCGGATCGCGCTGAACATCACATCCTTCCCGGAAGCGGGGATGCGCGGCAGCGTAGCCTCCGCCCGGGCAACGCGCAGCGGCTCGAACTCCCCATGCCGTAACGCCAGCGCCTCCACGGCCACGGCGACAGGCCCGTCCGGTAACGTGGCGGTCACGGTGGCCCGGCCGATCGGAATCGTCGCCTC
>CAYVVX010000006.1:23623-23884 GCA_964455315.1 uncultured Planctomycetales bacterium
GCGGCCGGCGCGTTCAGATTCACGCTGCCCGCGAAACCACCGGTGACGCGCCCGCTGACCTGGTGGCCTTCAACCATCGGGCGAACCTGCGGCGGCAGCAGCTTCCAGGTGGCCGGCGAGAGCTGCGCGGTGAGATCGCATCGTTTCAACGCGAGTTCCCCGCCATCGTCCGCCAGCCGTCCCTCTACTTGGAGGGTCAGGGCATCGCCGGCGCTCCCCGACACGCTGACTTCGTAGCCCCCGGATACGGGCATGGCCGAC
>CAYVVX010000007.1:0-19150 GCA_964455315.1 uncultured Planctomycetales bacterium
GGCCAGTTTGGTCTCCAGGTAGCTCACCAGTGTCTTGACGGTGAACAGGTCGAAGAAGCGGTTGACGTCCGGGTCGGCTTCGAAGTTGGTAAAATCGGCGTGCGGCATGGCCTTCTTCATCTCGGCCAGGCCGGCCGGGGTGAACTTGCCGTTGGCGACATAGTCCGGGTTGCTCAACAGCTCCTCCGGCGGGGCCAGGTCTCCGCGGGGAATCTTGATCTCGAAGCTTTTCTCCAGCCGGAACACGATGTCGAGGATGTCGATGGACTCCGCGCCGAGGTCGCCCATGATGGTGGCGTCTTCCTTGACCTCGTCGGGTTCGACCATCAACGCTTCCACCAGCGTCGCTTTGACATTCTCGAAGATCTTCTCACGGCTCATCGCCATCTCACGATTCCTCCACTTGCATTCAACCGCGCCGAAAAGGCCTGCGCTTACGCTCCCGGGGCGCCTCCGGCGGTCCCGGGCTTCCATAACAAAGCCATTTGCTGTCGCGCGGAGGCGATCAGCCGCTCGTCGAGAGAGCTGAGATCGCCGTTCCGCTCGGCCAGGTTGAAATGGCGCAGCCCGAACTGGGCCTTGACCATCTCGGTCTGACCGCACCGCCCCACGCCGGCGAACCGGCTGGAGGTCGGGCCGATCTCCTTCGCGTCCACCTGGATCTCGAACAGATGTCCCGGGGACACGAAGCTCTTATATGTCACGTTGCGGGCCTCGGCCAGCATCACCACGCTGTGGGCGAACCCTTCGGTCTGCCGCACCAGCCAGCCGGCGGCCTGGGCCATGGCCTCGATCATCAACACGCCGGGCATCACCGGGAAGCGCGGAAAATGGTCGGCCAGGTACTCCTCGGCCAGGGACAGGGCCTTGACAGCGCAGAGCCTCTGTCCCGGCACCAGTTCGGTGATGCGATCCAGCAGAATGAACTTCATACCCTGCCCGGCCTCCCGGGGACTCCCGCCTTTAACGTCTGCCGGGCAAGAGTTTAGACGCCCGTCGGCGGCCATGCAACCTGTCAGCGGGACGCCGAAGCCCCACCCTTATAACGGCTGCCTTGCTGTCAGGCAATGGGCGAGCCCGCGGATTGATGCCTGAGAGCCGCCGCCGGTCGGCGGCTCGGTTGTCGGGTCGGGGGCCCCCTGATAACGTAGCGGATGGATGACCCTGCGCCACCGACTGCTGCTGGTCTACCTGATCGTGGTGCTGCTCAGCGTGGCCACGGTGGGGGCGGCGGTGCTGGAACTGGGGCACGCCCGGCGGATCTTCGGCACGCTCCAGCCGTGGAACGAACTGGCTTTGGCCGGCCAGAAACTCGACGCCGGCTTTCCCCCGCCGGAGATCCCGCCGGACGGTCCCGACCCCTTCCTCGATGCCCTGGTCCGTCACTATCCCCTGCTCGCCGAGGCCAGCGAGTACCGCAATGTCGACCGGGCCCGCGAGGCGCTGACCCGGGTTCGGCTGGAGTACGAGGCCTGGCTGGACACGCGGGGAAGTCCCGCCAACACCGCCGCGGCACTGACCCTGCGCAACACCCTGCGGGACTACACCCGCCTGGTCGAGGATGAGTTGTATGCCCTCAAGCGGCAGGCCCGCGAGCAGGACACCCGCCGCGATCTGCTGGTCATCGCGGTCATCGCCCTGACCGTGCTGCACATCGTGCTGGTGGGCTGGCTGCTGCGGCGCTGGCTGCTGTGGCCGATGGAGCGGCTCAACCGGCAGGTGGAAGCCCTGGCCCGCGATCAACCGCCGTCCGAGCCGCTGCTGACCGCGCCGCGCGAGCTGGCGGCGCTGGCGACGGCGCTGGACAAGGCCCGGGAGTCGCTGGGGGCCCTGCGCCGGCAGGTGCTGGAAGCGGAACGGATGACCACCATCGGGCAGTTCGCGGCCCAACTGGCCCACAACCTGCGGAATCCGCTGGCGTCGATCCGGGCGGCGGCCCAGATCACCTCCCGGCACGTGCGCGAGCAGCCTTACGTGGCCGAGCGCATGGGGGACATCATGGCCTCGGTGGACCGGCTCAACCAGTGGATCGCGGGGCTGATGGAGGTGGCCAGGCGGGAGCCGACGCCGGTGCGCCGGGCGGATGTTGTTCCCACATTGAAGAGGGTAAAGGAGTCGCTGGCGGCGGAGCTGGCGGCCAAGGAGCTGACCCTGACGCTGGACGCGCCGGAGGGGGGGCTGTGGTGCGGGCACGACCCGGCCACGCTGGAACACGCCCTGATCGCCATGGTCACCAACGCCATCGAGGCCTCGCCGCTGTCCGGGGCCATCCGGCTGGAGGCCGGCCGGCGCGGCGACCGCTGCCGCATCGCGGTGATCGACGCGGGCTCCGGGCTGCCCGGCGACGATCCCGAGCGCATCTTCGAGTTCGCGTATTCGACCAAGAGCCACGGCATGGGGCTGGGACTGGCCCTGGCCAGGCAGTCCCTGGAGCGCCAGGGCGGGGCGACCCACGCCTACAATCATCCGGACGGCGGGGCGGTGGTGTATGTCGAACTGCCCCTGGCCGAAGACGCGGCGACCCCCGCCGCCGGCGTACCGGAGGATCACGACTGATGCCGCATGTGCTGATCGTCGAGGATGAGATCGCCCTGGCCCGGACCATGGCCGACGCCCTCACCGACGCCGGACACAGCGTCCGGCAGGCGCACGTCGGCGAGAAGGTGATGGCCGAGTTCCGGGCCCACCCGCCGCAGATCGTGCTGCTGGACGTGCGGCTGGGCGGGGTGAGCGGGCTGGACCTGCTGGCGTCGATGAAGGCGGAGAGCCCTGACGTGGATGTCATCGTGGTGACCGCCTACGGCAGCGTGGAGGTGGCGGTCGAGGCCATGAAGCGCGGCGCGGCCGAGTTCCTGACCAAGCCGGTGGATCTCGACGTGCTGGCCGTGGCGGTCGAGAAGGTGGCCGAGACTTCCCAGGCCCGCCGCCGCCTGGAACAGTTCCGCAGCGCCCAGCACGAGCGGCTGCGCAGCGCCTCGGCGGATTTCCTGGGCGAGTCGGCGCCGATGGCGGCGATCCGCGACCAGGTCGCGCGGCTGGCCGGGCGGCTGGGGCAGCAGGCGTCGGGGCACCTGCCCTGCATCCTGCTGACCGGGGAGACGGGCACCGGCAAGGATCTGCTGGCCAACTTCGTGCACGCATCGCTGCCCCAGCGGACCGGACCCTTCGTGGCGTTGAACTGCAGCGCGGTGCCCGCCGAGCTGTTCGAGTCGGAGCTGTTCGGGCACCAGCGCGGATCGTTCAGCGGGGCGGCGGCGGACAAGCCGGGCCTGTTCGAGACGGCCGACGGGGGAACGCTGTTCCTGGACGAAATCGGCGAGCTGCCCATGACCCTGCAGCCGAAGCTGCTGCGGGCGCTGGAGACGCGGCGGATCCGCCGTATCGGCGATACCCGCGACCGCGGGTTCGACCTCCTGCTCATCGCGGCGACCAACCGCGATCTCGCCGGGCAGGTCGCCGAGGGGCGGTTCCGCGAGGATCTGTACTACCGCCTCAGGGGGATCATCCTTCACCTGGTGCCGCTGCGCGACCGCGGCGGCGACGTGCTCCTGCTGGCCGAGCGATTCTGGGCCCGGCTGGCGGCCAAGTACGGACTCACCGGGCTGACCCTGTCCGACGACGCCCGGCGGGTTCTGCGCGAACACGGCTGGCCGGGCAACGTGCGCGAACTGCAGCACGCCCTGGAGTCGGCCGCGCTGACCATCGGCGGCACGGTGATCGAGTCGGAACATCTGCCGCTGCCGGCGCTGCCGGTCGATCCGGTCCGGCTGGCCGAGCAGCGCATCGACGCCGGGCGGCCGGTGGACCTGGAGCAGGTCGAGCGGGCCCTGATCGAGCGGGCCCTGCGGCAGACCCAGGGGAACGCCTCGGCGGCGGCGCGGCTGCTGTGCATCGGCCGGGAGGCGATGCGCTACCGGATGAGCAAGTTCGGGCTGAGCGGGGGGGAGGGAGGTGAGGAAGTGAGAAGTGAGAAGTGAGAAAGAAAGACTGGGGGAGGTGAGAAGTGAGAAAGTGGGAAGGCGCGGGCAGTGAGGGTTGATGCCGGGCCTTCAGGCGAGGGCGCCGATATGGAGATCAAAGCTGACAAAGCAGGCTGGTGCTGATCTTTTTTCTCACTTCTCACTTCTCACCTCTCACGGTTCACCTCCCCTGGTTCTTTTCAACCACCCGGCTGGTTGTTATCATGCCCTTCGCTGGAGCCCGGTGTCGGCCGGCAGTGCTGGCGGGGTCGCCAGGCTGGTTTTGGCGGTGGCACGCGTGTTGCTCTGTTCATCGTGTGGGCCTGTGGTCCGGGCGTGACCGGCTTTGAGGCCTGAGGCGATTTATTCCGCTCTCTCCTGAAGGAGGAACGATCATGACAACCTCGTACACGACCGCCGGACGACCGCGCCGGGCGGGCTTCACCCTGATCGAGCTGCTGGTGGTGGTGGCGATCATCGCCCTGCTGATCAGCATCCTGCTGCCCTCGTTGGCCCGGGCCCGGGAGCTGGCCAAGCGGACTGCCTGCGTGGCCAACCTGAACGGCCTGGCCAAGAGCTCGCTGATCTACGCGGAGTCCAGCGCGGGCGTGCTGCCGGCGGCCTACGCGAACACCGACGCCGATCCGGTCATCGCCCCGCTGTCCACCTACGTCGGGGCCGAGCGCGACAAGCCGGAGTTTCCAATCCTCGCAATCCCCCCTGCTCCCGCAATCCCCGCTGCTAACGGTGGTAACGGGTATGGCTCCACCACCCGCGGTATCTTCAAGCTGATGATCGGCGGCGAGCGGGCCTTCATGCAGCCCAAGCTGTTCGTCTGTCCCAGCGCGGTGGCCATCGGGCACCTGGCCCAGGGCACCGAGGTGACCTATTACAACGCGGCCGGGACGGAAACGCCCTTTTATGACTTCAACGGCGGCCGGGTGGCCCAGGGTAATTCGGACATGACCACCTTCAGCTACTCCTTCCAGGTGACCAACGTGTTCAACCAGGGAGGCGTTCAAAAGGGGCGGAAGCTGACCAACACCGCCGATCCTCGACTGGCGCTGGCGGCCGACCGCAACCCCTACTCCAACAAGGTGGAGGGGCCGACCTGGACCGCGGGCAACCCGCAGACCGGCAGCGGCATCTACGTCTGGGATCCGGGCAACTCCGTGGTGCCCCCGCCGGTGAGCGGCGCCGCTTTCACCGCCAGCAACTACTCGGCGACGTACAAGAAGGGTGCCAACTCACGCAACCACGACAAGGAAGGCCAGAATGTGGCCTATCTCGACGGGCACGCCCGCTGGTGGGCCCACTCGCGGGCCGGGGCCGACGAGGACTTCATCTGGGGCACGCTGGTCGTGGGCACCCTGCTGCCCAAGGAGCCGGAGCAGAGCCTCGCCTACGGGTACGAGCGCTCCCTGCCCAACTGGCTGACCGATTCGGTGCTGATCCCGTAAGGGAAACGCGGCACGCACGCCCGCCGGTCGACCACGAAACGGCCGGTGGATGATGACCTGACCAGAATCGTTACCTGAATCGCGGCACGGGCCCGGCACAGCGCCGGGCCCGTGCTCGTTTATGGGGGGCAGGCGGCGCGGGCGTCACGCGAGGTCGCGGGTGGCGAGGTCGATGGTCTGCAGGGCGTTGCCCTCGAAGCGGTTGTTCACGAAGGCGAAGAGGGTGCGGACGTCGGGCATGGCCATGCGGATCAGGTCGGTGAGGGCCTGGCGGCCGGCGGGGTAGGGATCGCGGATCTCCTGGTAGGGGGAGAACTGATCGACGGCCTGCTGGTAGGCGCGGCCGGGGCGGAGCAGGAAGCGGGCCACGAGGTGGGCGGCGGTGAAGGCGGCGGGGAGGGCGATCTGGCGGTCGATGGGGGGCATGCGCGTCCAACTGTTGAAACAGTGGGCGACGCCGTGACGGCGCAGTACCTCCAGGTGGGGGTAAGGGGCATCGAGAAAGGCGGGGTTGCGGACCTCGACGGCGAAGCGGAAGCGGCGGGTGGGCAGCGCCGCGAGCAGGTCGTCGAGGGCCCGGGCGAAGGCGGGCGGTTCGCTCATGGCGTGACGGAGGGTGCCAAACTGGAAGATGAGCACGCCGAGCTTGTCGCGGTACGGCTCCAGGCGGTCGAGCAGCTCGCCGCCGAGCAGGGCGGCGTCCATGAAGTGCCCGTTGGCGGTGCCGGCCAGCCGGCCGTAGCGGGGCAGGTTCGGCCACGTCTCGACGGTGACCTGCTCGGGGATCTTGAGGCTGAAGCGGTAGTGGTCGGGAAGCTGATCGAAGAGCCCGGCCCAGAAGTCGGCGGAGGGGAACTGGTAGAAGGCGAAGTCGCCGCAGACGGTGGGGAAAACCCGGGCGTATTCGCGGAGGCATTCGGCTTCGAAGCGGCGCTTGCTGAACCGCCCGCGGACGTGGTAGCGGTGGGGCTGGTAGAGCCGTCCGAGCCAGCCGGGGTACTTCCAACTGGAAGTTCCGATGCAGGCCCCGCGTTCGGCGAGCCGGTGCATCCGCCCGCGGAGGGTTTCCGCCAGGGGCGCCGGCGAGTCGGGCTCGCGGGCCCAGCCGAAGGTCATCTGGTCGCTCATGGGGCGCTCCGGTCGGAGGTCATTGTACGCGATTCGGGCGGGCCGGCGGAATCGGGGTGCGGGTTATGGGGGTCAGGCGATACGCGGGATGGGGTTGTGTTCGATGTCGCGGGGGTTGGGTGTTGCGCACGGGGTCGGGTCCGCTCCAGAGGAGCGGCGGTTTGTAGCCACGGGTGGAGGTCGCCGCAGGCGACCGGAACCCGTGGAAAGGTAGGCAAATGAACCGGCAAGCCCCGGATGGGGCGGCGGAGATGCGGGCGGGCGGGCAACGTTGGCTCCGGGTGCTTGGAGCTGTTCCGTTGATCGTGAGCTTCCTTCGCCCCTCCGGGGCTCCGATGCGCGTCAGAGGGTGTTCCACGGGTTGCGCTGCGCGGGGCTGCGCCCGCGCTCCGCTTCACCCGCGGCTACAAACCTCGGCCCCTTCGGGGCCGGATGCGACGCCCCTTCGCCTGCCCTGCGTGGCTACATACCTCGGCCCCTTCGGGGCCGGATGGGGCGGCGCCGGCGTGGTCTGCGGGGCGGAGCGCTGCCGGGTCATCGGGGCCGGATGCGGCGGATGTGGCGTGGGGGGGGCTCGAATGGCCGCACGCGAAACGGCCGGCAGGGGCGCCGGCCGCTACGCGCGGGGTCGCGGGGGTTGGGCGATGCGCGTGCTTCCGCTTGATGGCGCGGGTCGCTACATTGGAAAGCGGGTTCGGTTCGATGGGCTTACAGCAAGGGCGGTGGTGATGGGTTGGCATGAGCGCACCAGGGTGCGGTGCAGGGTGGTGACGGCGCGGGTCCGGGCGGCGACGGCTCGGGGCCGCATGGCGCTGGCGCCGGACCTCGTGTTGTTGGCGCGGCGCCTCGTGTTGTCGGCGCGGCGCGGGGTGGTGCCTGCGGCGCTGGTTGGCGCGATCGCGGTGGTACTGGCCGGTGCGACTGCGGTTCGGGCGGGCGATCCGTGGCGGGCGGTGTGGATCTGGGATACGCCCGGGGCCAACGCCGAACCGCAGCCGGCGGGCACGCGCTGTTTCCGGCGCAGCTTCGAACTCGACGCCGGCGTCAACCAGGCCCACACCCTGGCGCTGGTGGACAACGATTTCCGGCTGTTCGTCAACGGCCAGGACGTGGCCACCGGCGGCGGGTGGACCCCTCCGACGGAACTGGACATCGCCGGGCAGCTTCACCCCGGGCGCAACGTTATCGCCATCGAGGCCTCGAATTCCGACGGGCCGGCGGGGCTCTTTTTCGAGAGCAACCTCAAGACCCGCCGCGGCCAGCTCGTCCACGTGGTCACCGACGGGGAGTGGCGCTGCGCGCCCGCGCCCGTGGACGGCTGGACGATGCCGGGCTTCGACGATGAAGGATGGGCGAAGGTGTCCGTGCTGGGCGGGATGGGCATTGGCCCGTGGGGCAACCAGGGTAAGCCGGGCGGCACCGGCAAACCGCCGCCGAGCGAGGTGCCCCTGCCGCCGGAAGCGTCGATGGAGTTGTTCGTCGCCCGCGCGGGCTTCGAGGTCGAGCTGGTGGCCGCCGAGCCGGACCTGATCAACCCAGTGGTGATGGCCTTCGACGAGCAGGGCCGGATCTACGTGGCCGAGTCGCATACCTATCGCTGGGAGGCGGAGAAGTCGCCCATCGTGCCGCCGCGGAATCCGGTGGCGCTGCTGGAGCGGGGCGATGACGGGCGGTATCACCGCAAGGCGATCGTGGCCCAGGGGTTCACCGACCCGATCATGGGGATCGAGGTGCGCGACGGGCGGATCTGGCTCAGCGCGTTGAACAAGGTGCTGGTCGGCGACTTGCGGCCGGATGGCACGGCGGGGGAACTGACCACCATCGTCCGCGACAACGCAGTGCCGTGGAATCCGTTCGGGATGTTCCAGCTCAGCTTCGGGCCGGACGACCTGTTGTACCTGATCGTGGGCAACCATCCCATCGAGATGATCGGCGCGGACGGCACGACCCTCAAAACCCGCGGCAACACGGGGGCGTTTTTCCGCATGAAGCCGGACGGGACCGGGCTGGAGATGCTCGCGCAGGGGATGCGGGCGCCGTTCTCGTTCGACTTCGACGCCTGGGGGCACGACTGGGTGCTCAGCAACGGGGAGGGAAATCCCAACCGGCTGCTGATGAACCTGGCCACCGTCGACTACCACTTCCAGACCCGGCATGGCGACTGGGCCTGGCTGGCCGGCGAGCACCCGTGGTCGCCGCCGGTGACGGAGATGGAGCGGGGGGCCAACACGCAGGTGGTCTGCTACCTCGACGGGGCGTATCCGGAGACGTACTGGGGCAGCCTGTTCGTGGCCAACTGGGGGGCTCACGGCTTCGCCAGCGTGAACCACAAGATCGACCTGTATCGCCCGGACGATCGGGGCGGGATCGAGGACGTGTCGGTTTTTCTGGACAGTTCCGACCCGATGTTCCGCCCGACGCAGCTCATCGCCGGGCACGACGGCTGTTTGTACATGCTGGACTGGTACGGGCGCGATGACGAGAACGACCTGACCGGGCGGCTGTATCGCATCGCGTACCGGGGCGACGACGCGAAGCGGCCGATGGTCAAGCAGCCCTTCGATGCCGGCGCCCGGCTGAGCGCGGCGGAAGCGAAGGCGCTGCTGGACCTGCAGAGCAACAGCGCGTGGGAGCGGGAGCAGGCGGCCCGGCTGCTGGCGGCGCGGCGCAACCCGGCGGCGGTGGCGGCCATGAGGCAGATCCTGGGCGGCGATCGCGATCCGTTCATCAGCTCGCGGATGCTGTGGGTGTTGCGGCGGATGGGCACGCCGCAGGCGGTGGACGCCATCGCGGACACGCTGCGGACGAAACATCCGCTGGTGCGGGCCATGTGCGTGCGGCTGCTGCGCGAGCTGCTCATGGCGGGGTCACCGGAGGAACTCCAGCGGCGACTGGCGGTGGTGGCGGACGATCCCGATCCGGAGACACGGGTGGAGATGGCGTTGTCGGCGACCGATCCGGCGAAGGTCATCGCCGGCCTGGGCGAAGCGCTGAAGCTGGGGGCGATCCGCGATCGCCGGCTGCGCTACCAGTGCGCGGCCGAGCTGTCCCGGCGCTGGTCCGCGGAGCCGCTGGCCGGGGCAGTCAGGTCGCCGGATGAGCTGGTCGCGCTGACCGGCTGGATCGCGCTGGACGTGGGCCTGCTGGAGCGGGTCAACCCGGCGGTGCCGGAGGCGCTGAGCATGCTGCTGCAGGATCCTCCGGCGTGGCGGCTGGGGGAGCTGCTGGCGATCGCCGATCGCTGGGCGACGGGGGCCAACGTGGCGGCGCTGCAGGCCTTCCTGACGCGCGACGACCTGAGCATGGATCAACTGGCCTCGGCGCTGGGCATCCTGCGCCGTTTCGGGCCGGAGGCGGTGGAGGGGCTGTCCGGCGAGGCGCTGTCGCGGATGTTCACGGCGGTGGAAGCCGGGCGGATGCAGATCCTCGACAACAGGGACAAGTACAGCGCGCTGCGCATGGCAGCGACGATGGACGTCGGCCCGGCCGGCGGCGGGTACATCCGGCGGTGCCTGCACGACGGCGGCAGTGACGTTCGGCTGGCGGCGCTGGAGGCGGTGCGCGTCGGCGGCTGGCGGTATCCGGCGTTGTTCGCGGAGGTGGAGGCGATGCTCGGGCCGGGTGAGGCCGCTCCGTCCGGCAAGCCGCCGGCGATCGAGGAGCGCATCGCCGCGGTGGCCGCGATGTCGGGGCAGGATCCGCCGGCGACGGCGCTGTGGCGGAAACTGCTGACCCACAGGAATCCGCGTCTGCTTCGCGAGGCGATCCGCACCAGCAAACAGTTCGCGGGGTTCGAGCCGATGCGCGATCTGCTGCTGGAGGTGACGCCGGAACTGGTTCGGCGCGATGCCGGGCTGACCGGTGAGCTGGCCGCGGCGCTGGACCTCTACGACGTCGATCCCGCGTCGGTTCCGGCGCTGGCGAATGTGGAGCGGACTGAGCGCATGGACCGCGAGCGGCTGGCGGGCCTGATGGTGGCGCGGCTGCCCTCGGCGGACGCGCGGCTCGGCGCCGACGTGTATCAGCGGATGGGCTGCGTCGCGTGTCACGACGTGGCCGGCGAGCGGAAGCTGTTCGGCCCGGCGCTGAAGGACATCGGCAAGGCGGCGACGGCACAGTACATCGCCGAGTCGATCCTGCTGCCCGGCCGGGTGATCAAGGACGGCTTCGAAAGCGAGCACGTGCGGCTGCGCGACGGCGGGACGGTGACCGGCCTGGTCGAGCGGCACGACGACATGATGCACATTCTCCAGGGCACGCTCAAGATCGAGGTGCCGGCGTCGGATGTGGTCGAGCGGGTCAAGAGCGACATGTCGCCGATGCCGGAGTTCATGCTCATGGGCACGTCGCTGGATGAGCTGGCCGACCTGCTGGCGTACCTGGTGTCCCAGGGCGGCGACCCCAAGGCGGCCCAGGCGGCGGCGGGGGGATGAGCCGGTCGTGGTATACTGTCCTTCCGGGAGGCTGAAGTATGAGCAGAACCTTGAAGTTGACCGGTCTGATTGAACGCGAAGGCGAGGGGTACGTGGCCCTGTGCCCCGAGCTGGACGTCGCCAGCCAGGGCGATTCGATCGCGGAAGCGAAGGCCAATCTGACGGAAGCCGTGGAGCTGTTCCTGGAGGCGGCGGATCCTTCCGAAGTCGCGGAACGTCTGCATAACCAGATCTACATCACATCGTTCGAGGTCACCGTTGGGTAAGCTCTCCGTATTCTCCGGGCGGGAGATCTGCCGGATCCTCGGGGAGCACGGTTTTGTACTGGTCAGGCAGCGCGGCAGCCATATGGTCATGCAGCGACGGGTCGCGGACTCGACCACCACGGTTCCGGTACCGGATCATCCCGAAGTGAGGCGGGGGACGCTGCTGTCCATCATTCGGCAGAGCGGGCTGGCGAGATCGTTGTTCGAGAGCGCGTGACCTTACTGCCCCCGCATTCACGTCAAGGCTGGAGGACCATGTCATGCCCACCGTCCTGATCATCGGCACGCTCGACACCAAGGGGCCGGAGATCGCCTATCTCAAGGGGAAGATCGTTGCCCACGGCTGTGACGCGCTGGTGATGGATTCGGGTGTTCTCGGCGAGGCCGACGGAATTGTGCCGGATATTACGCGCCAGCAGGTGGCGATCGCGGCCGGCTCGACCATCGACGCGTTGCGGAACGCGGGCAGCCGCGGTAAGGCGGTCGAGGAGATGCTCAAGGGGGTGCGGAAGCTGGCGGTGGAGCTGTTCGAGGCGGGGAAGGTGCACGGGGTCACGTCGCTGGGCGGGGCGGAGGGGATCGTGCTGGCGACGGCGGCGATGAAGGCGTTGCCGCTGGGCGTGCCCAAGCTGGTGGTCTCGCCGATCGCCAGCGGGCGGCGGAGCTTCGGTCCCTTCGTCGGCACCAAAGACATCATGGTCATGCACTCGGTGGTGGACATCCTGGGGCTCAACACGATCAGTTGCCGCATCTACGACACCGTGGCGGCCGCGATCGCCGGGGCCGCGAAGGCGTACGCCGCCGATCCGTCCCCGCCATCGACCGACCGGAAGCAGGTTGCGGCCACCATGCTGGGGAATACCACGCGTCCGCTGATGCGCATCCGCCCGCGGCTGGACGAGCTGGGCATCGACCTGGTGATCTATCACGCCAACGGCGTGGGCGGTCCGGCCATGGAGGAGGCCATCGCCGACGGGCAGTTCGCGGCGGTGCTCGATTACACGCTCAGCGAGATGGCCGGGAACGTGGCCGGCGGGTTCCATGTCGGCGGCCCTGAGCGCATGAAAGCCGCGGCCGAACACGGTGTGCCGCAACTGGTCGTGCCCGGGTGCCTGGACTTCATGGTGTTCGGCCCGCCGGAGGAGATCCCCGAGCGGCTTCGCGACCGCCCGACGTACTACCACAACCCGCAGTTCACGCTGGTGCGGGTCAGCCGGGAGGAGCAGGTGCAGATCGCCCGCAACGTGGCCGAGCGGCTCAATGCGTCGCGGGGGAAGGTGCACGTGCTGGTGCCGGAGGGGGGGATCTCGATCATGGACATCGACGGGGGGGCGTTCCGGGATGCGGAGATCAGCGGGGCGTACCTGGCGGCGCTCAAGGACGGGCTCGATCGGCGGATTCCAGTCGAACTGAGCCCGGATCACATCAACAGCGACGCCTTCGCGGACCTGACCTTTACGCGGCTGCGGTCGATAATGGCGTGAGGATCGCGGCCCGGAACAGGAGGGAATCCGCACACTCGCCAAATCTTCGACGCAGCCTCAGCTCGCGCTTGATTCAGCCCCGCCTTGCGTTATCCTCACAGCCCGATTCGGTCATCCTATCCGCTCTTCCCGGAGGCACGACATGCGGTTTTCGATGCACAACTGGATGCGGCCCGAGCCGCTGGAGGTCACTGTCCGCCGCCTGGCCCGCTACGGCTATGACGCCATCGAGATCATGGGCGAGCCGGGCAAGTACGAGCCCAAGGCGACGCGCAAGATCCTCAACAAGCACAAGATCGCTTGCAGCGGCTCGGTCTCGATCATGACCAAGGATCGCGATCTGACCCACAAGTCGAAGCAGCACCGCGAGGCCTCGATCAAGTACCTGTCCGACTGCATCCGCATGGTCGAGGCGCTGGGCGGCGAGGTCATGTGCATCGTGCCGGCCGAGGTGGGGCGGATCCTGCCGCACGGCACGCCCGAGGAGTGCTGGAAGAACGGCGTCGAGGGGCTCAAGCGGGTCGCCGACGTGGCCCGCAAGTGCAAGGTGACCATCGGGCTCGAGCCGCTCAACCGGTTCGAGACCAACTTCCTCAACCGCGGCGAGCAGGCCATGGAGCTGGCCCGCCAGGTCGGCGATGACATTGGTGTCACGCTGGACACGTTCCACCTCAACATCGAAGAGGTGGACCCGGCCGCGACCATCGTGAACGCGGGGAAGATGCTGGTGGACTTTCACGTGGCCGACAACAACCGCCGCCCGCCGGGCCAGGGGGCCATCGACTGGAAGAAGATCATCGCGGCGCTGAAAAAGATCAAATACAAGGGGACCATCACCAGCGAATTCGTGAACCCGCTGGACCGCACGCCCATCGCCCGCACGCCGACGGCGTGGGGCGGCAAGATGCCCACGATCAAGGGCGTCCCGCCGGAGCAGCTCAAGTTCATCGTGGACCACGGCTCGGGCATCCTGACCGAGAAGGATTACGACAAGGCGGTGAAGGACACCATCGAGTTTCTCAAGGGGCTGCTTTAACAGGGGTGGACCGCGGAGACGCGGCGGATGCCATGAAGAGTCTTTTAGAGCTACGGAGGTACAAGGGGCACAGAGAGGACGCGCGGCGAACCGAACGATTGTGATCCGATCGACTCATTTCTGGGATCACTGTGCCTTCGTGGTTCACTCCCGGGTTCGGTCCTTCAGCCAGGGATCGCCGGCGTACTTCTCGCGCAGGGTTGCCGCCAGGGCGAGTTCGTCGGGGTCCAGGCCGGTGGCGGGCAGCGCCTTTCCCTCGGTGATGGCCAGGGCGATGGTTTCGAGTTGGTCATCCACCTTCCAATCCTCGACAAACTCGGCCACGGTGGCGCAGTGCTGCTGCGGATGGCGCGTGTCCAGCAGCAGGGAGCCGTGCTGTAATACCGCGCGGGTGGTCCGGCGCTGGGCGCTGCCCATGATCTTGCGCCCGGCCGCGAGGAGGTCGTAGGCGCTGTGCCGTTCGAAGCAGAAGAACGGGCCGCGGTGGGAGCTGGTCGAGGGGTCTTGGGGTCCGGCTTCGACGGGGACGCCCTCGGCGCGGAGCACGGCGGCGAAAGCGCGATGCACGCGGTGGTAGAGGATGTTGGGGCTGGCGCCGGCGATGAGCGAGTGATCCGAAGGTACCACCAGGGCGTAGGTCAGTTCGAGGTCGTGCAGGATGGCGCCGCCGCCGGTCTGGCGGCGAACCACGTCGAGGGTTCCCGCCGGGGGGGGTAAGACCAGGTAATCGTCATAGGCCTGAAAGTAGCCCAGCGAGATGGTGGGGCGGTCCCAGCGGTAGAACCTCAGGGTGGGCGGTGAATCGCCCGCACCCACGCGGTGGAGCAGGGCTTCATCGCGGGCCATGTTGGCGGGCCCGTCCAGTGGCGGGTCAAGAAACCAGCGGACCATCGGCGTTGTGCCCTGGGGTTGGATGTCCTGTCGCTCCATGGGGGCGGCGGTCGCGTGGCCGGATCGGTCGCGGGGACTACCAGGTTGGTCATGGCCGCCCGTCGGTGCGGGCTACGACGTCACCGCGGCGGGCCGCGGCGCGGGCGTCGCATCCTGCGGCTCTGTCCAGCGCAGGTCCGGCTTACGGGCGGCGGTCACCTCGTCGAGCCGATGCACCGGCATGGTGTGCGGGGCGTGGTGCAGGACCTCGGGCGATGTGACCGCCTCGCCGGCGATCTCGATCATGGCGTCCACGAAGGTATCCAGCGTGGCCAGTGACTCGGTCTCGGTCGGCTCGATCATCAGGCAGTGGGCCACCGGCCAGCTCATGGTTGGGGGATGGATGGCGTGATCGATGAGCCGCTTGGCGACGTCCAGCTCGGTGACGCCGTGCTCGCCGAACTCGGGAACCATGATGAACTCATGCGCGTAGGGCGGCTCGAACGGGAAGCGGTAATGCCCCTTGAGCCTGGCGGCCAGGTAGTTCGCGGCCAGCACGGCCTTCTCGCTCACGTCGCGGAGGCCGGATCCGCCCAGGGCCCGGATGTAGGTGTAGGCCCGGATGAGCACGCCGATCTGGCCGTGATAGGAGCGCACCCGCCCGATGGACTGCGGTCCCACCTCCTGCCATCCATAGGTTCCGTCATCTCGGCGGATCACCTGCGGGCCGGGGAGGAAGGGGCGCAGCGCCGCGCTGACCGCGACCGGGCCGGACCCGGGACCGCCGCAGCCGTGCGGCGTGCTGAACGTCTTGTGCGTGTTGTAGTGCATGACATCCACGCCGAAGTCGCCGGGGCGGGTGATGCCCAGGATGGCGTTCATGTTGGCGCCGTCCAGATAGAGCAGGGCGCCCTGGCTGTGCAGGATTTCGGCGATGTCGGCGATCTGCGGGTCGAGCAGGCCGGCGGTGTTGGGGTTGGTGATCATCAGGGCCGCGGTCTGCTCGTCGACCTTGGAGCGCAGGTCGTCGAGGTCAACGCGGCCGTCCGGGCGCGAGGTCACGGACACCGCGTGCCGCCCGCAGACGGCGCAGGTCGCCGGATTGGTCCCGTGGGCCGAGTCCGGGGCCAGTACCCGGGTGCGCTCCTGGCCGCGGCTGCGATGGTAGGCGTTGATGATCATCAATCCGGTCATCTCGCCGTGGGCGCCGGCGCAGGGCTGGAGGGTGACCTCGGCGAGCCCGGCGATCTCGGCCAGCCACACGCGCAGGTGATGGAGCATCTCCAGCATCCCCTGCGTGTCCGCTTCATCCTGCAGCGGATGCAGCGTGGTGAAGCCGGGCATGGCCGCGGCCCGCTCGTTGACCTTGGGGTTGTATTTCATGGTGCAGGAGCCGAGCGGGTAGAAGTTCCCGTCGACGCTGAACAGCCGGTGGGCCAGCCGGGTGTAATGCCGCACCAGGTCCAGCTCGCCGATCTCGGGCAGCGGCGGCACGCCGTCGGCGAGCAGCTCACGGGGAACCGCCTGCTGGGGATCGACCGGCGGCACGTCGTTACCCGGCAACGAGACAGCGCACGCTCCCGGCGTGCTGCGCTCGAACACGAGCGGCTCGGGCGGCACCAGTCCGGCGCCATGCATGGTGTCCTGTTCGTTCATCGTCTGCCCCCTCGACATCACAGCGGGCGGTTCCACCACGCCTCGAAGCTCGCGGCGCTGTGCAACTGCCTGCTCTGCAGATCCAGTATTCTCAAGTCCGGCCATGTCTTCTTCAGCTCGCGGTGGATGGTCAGCAGATCGCGCGGGCTGGCATTGTTCTCCACGTGGATCGCATCCGCCCGCACGCTGATCCGGGCATAGCTCAATCCCTTGCCCAGGAAGTCCACCGACTCGCCGGGCCCGGGCTTGCATCCGCTCATGCCCAGCAGCAACTCGCGCACCCTGGCCGGGTCGGTAAAAGGCACGGCCGTGCCACGGGATTTCGCGGCCTGACCCGGCTCCATGGGGAACGCGTCATCCGGCTGACCGGGTATCTGAACCAGTTCAACATCGTAGCCCACGCATCACCTGCAAGCAGTCGGTTGACCGTCGGCGGCTCCGCGACCGCGAGACCACCCGGCCCGCGATCCCCGCAACGGATTCGGGCATCAACTTCCGTGCCCGGGCTTCTTCCCTTCCGCTTGTGTGACCGGCGGCCTTTCACCACCCGGCTTCAGTTGACCTCGGCCAGCGCGTCCGCCAGGGCGTCGATCTGCGCCCGGGTGCGTTTCTCGGTGACCGCGACCAGGAACGAGTCGGCCATGTTCGGGTACCACCCGCCCAGCGGCACACCGGCAAGAATACCCTTCCCGCGGCAATGTGCCATCACCCTGTTCACGTCGCGGGTGGTGCGGACCACGAATTCCTTGAAGAACGGCGCCTGGAAGCGCGGCTCGTAGCCGTCGACGCGCCCGATCCGCCCGGCGGCGTAGTGGGCCTTGTCCAGGCACAGCGCGGCGACGCGGGCCGCGCCCCGGCGGCCCACGGCGCTCAGGTAGATGGCCACGCGCAGGGCCAGCAGACCCTGGTTGGTGCAGATGTTGCTGGTGGCCCGCTCGCGGCGGATGTGCTGCTCGCGAGTCTGCAGCGTCAGGCAGAAGGCCCGGCGTCCGGAGCGGTCGCGGGTCGCCCCGATGAGCCGGCCGGGCATCTTGCGCATGAACTCGGAGCGGGTGGCCATGAAGCCGGCGGTCGGGCCGCCATAGCTCATGGGAATGCCCAGCGGCTGGGCGTCGCCCACGACGATATCCGCGCCGAGGTCGCCGGGCCGCTTGAGCAGGACGCAACTGAGCGGATCGACGCTGGCGATGACCACCGCGCCGACTTCATGGGCGATGGCCGCGAGACGGTCGAGCGACTCGATGGCGCCGAACACGTTGGGCGTCTGGATGAGCACGGCCGCGGTCTGATCGTTGACCGCGCGGCGCAAATCCTCGGGATTGGTCCGGCCGCCGGCGGTCTCGATGACGGTCAGGTCGATGGGCAGTTCGCGGACGCAGGTGGTCAGCACCTCGCGGATGTGCGGATGGACCGCCGCGGAGACGACCACCCGGCGCCGCCCGTTGATGGCCCGGGCCATGAACACCGCTTCCGTGGCCGCGGTCGCCCCCTCGTAGAGCGAGGCGTTGGAGACCTCCATGCCGGTCAACTGGCAGATGAGGGTCTGATATTCGTAGAAGGCCTGAAGCGATCCCTGGGAAGCCTCGGCCTGGTAGGGCGTGTAGGCGGTGACGAATTCGCTCTGGGACGCCAGGGCATCGACGACGGTGGGCACGAAATGATCGTACATGCCGCCGCCCAGGAAGCAGACCAGCTCGTCGCAGCCGTGGTTGGCGCCGGCCAGGCGACCGAGATCCTGGAGCAGTTCCAGTTCGGTCAGCGGCTCGGGCATGTCCAGCGGACGGTTCAGCCGGGCGCTGGGCGGGATGTCGCGGAACAGCTCGGAGGTGTCCGCGACGCCCACCGTGTCCAGCATGTGCCGAACGTCCGCATCGGTCAGTTGTGTATAGCGCATGAAACGACGGTCCCCCTCGAATCAGCGGTCGGGCCGATTGAGCTTACGATTCGCTGAGCATCCGATCATAGGCGCCGGCATCCATCAACGCCTCCAGCGGCTTCAAGTCCGATACCTCCAGCCGGATCATCCAGCCCTTGTTGAAGGGATCGCTGTTGACCAGTTCGGGCGTATCGCTGAGATCGGCGTTCACCTCGACGACCTTGCCTTCAACGGCGCTGAACAGCTCGCTGGTGGCCTTGACCGATTCGATCTCCCCGAACGGCCTGCCGGATTTGACCTCGGAGCCGACCTGGGGAAGGGAGACGAAGGTCACGTCGGTCAGCTCGTCGGCGGCGAACCGGGTGATGCCGATGGTGACGCGATTGCCTGACGGCTGAAACCACTCGTGTGTCTTACTGTATTTGCGATCTGCGGGAACGGAACTCAAGGTCTCATATCTCCATGACAATGGGCGGCGAATGATCGCGGGGCCGGGCGCCGGTACTACCGGGCCCGGTGGTAAAACGGCAGTGGTGCCACGACTGCGTCGGTCATGCGACCCCCGCCGAGATCCACGGCCAGGCGTTGTTCGGGTTCGCTCCATGCGGCATCCACGTAGGCCAGGGCGATGCTGCGCTGCAAGGTCGGCGAGAAGGTGCCGCTGGTGACTTCTCCCACCGGCTTGCCGTCATGATGCACGGCGGCGTGCTGCCGGCCGATGCGGCGGCCTTCGAGGGCCAGCCCGACCAGCTTCCGCGCCGGGCCCTCCTTCGCGATGCGGCGCAGAACGTCGGCGCCGATGAAATCCTTGTTCAGGTCCACCGCCCAGCTCAGCCCGGCGGAAATGGAATCGATCTTTTCGTGCAGCTCGTGCCCGTACAGGGGCATGCCCGCTTCGAGGCGGAGCGTGTCGCGGGCGCCCAGCCCCGCGGGGCGCGGCCCTTCGCCGTCCTCATCGCCGGCCGAGACGAGAAGTCCTCCG
>CAYVVX010000007.1:19160-22630 GCA_964455315.1 uncultured Planctomycetales bacterium
ATCATGCGCCCGACGGTCGCCGGGACAATCAGCTCCACGCCGTCTTCGCCGGTGTACCCGCTGCGGAACACGGTGTAGGGCACAAACATGTAGCTGTCGGCCAGAAAGCGGTAGCGCTTGATCGAACCGATCGGCATGGGCAGCTTCTCGACCAGCTTGCCCATCACGGTGGGCCCCTGCAGGGCGACCATGACCGTCGATTCGGTGGTGTCGTCGATCTTGACCTTGCGGTCCCTGCCGTGCCGCCTGAGCCAGTCGAGGATGCGCGGCCGGTTGGATGCATTGCAGACCACCAGCCACTTGTCCTCGTAGCGGGACACGATCACGTCGTCGAGGATGCCGCCCTGTTCATCGCACACGTGGCCGTAGCGCGACTGGCCGGGCTCAGCGTCGGCCAGGCCGCGGGTGCAGATCCGCTCCAGCAGGGCCAGGGCGTCGTTGCCGCGAAGCTCGATCCGGCCCATGTGCGACACATCGAAGAAAGACGCGACCGTGCGGGTGTAGTGATGCTCCTCGATGATGCCGGTGTAGAGCAGCGGCATCTCCCACCCGGCGAAATCCACCATGCGCGCCTTGTGTTGCAGGTGGAAATCATAAAGCGGGGTTCTAAGCACGTTGGATTCTTCGGGGTGATGTTTTCATGAGAGACGGCCAGTCCGCTCGATCGGAGTGAGGGTAGTGCTGCCCTGTCATGTTGTCAACCGGGTGTGCTCAACGTCGCCTTCGGCGTCGGGCGGAGCCCTTGCCGGCGCCTCCCGATGTCGGACGGCCACTGCCGCCCGGTTGTGGTTTTCGAGGCGCGGCGGGCTGACTGCCGGACCGGCGGCGGCGGGCAGCGCGCTGGGCGGACGTGGCCGGGGCGGCAGACCGGCCGCCACGGCGACCGTCCTGGGGTGCGGGGCGCCGGCCTTCGGCGCCCGGAGCCTGGCGCGACGAGCGGATCGAGGAGAGGTCGGTGATGGCCAGGTCGAGCTCGCGGGAGGAGATCTCCACGTTCACGATGGTGACGGTCAGGCGATCGCCGACGGCGATGCGCCGCCCGCTGCGCTGCCCGATGACGCAGCCGCCGTGGGCGTGAATGTCCCACCAGTCGTCCTGCAGGTCGGAGAACCGCACGATGCCTTCCAGCAGGTACTTCTCGAGCTGCACGAACAGGCCCAGGTTGGTGATGCCGGTGACGATGCCGGGCTCGGTCTCGCCGATCTTCTTCTCCAGCAGGCGCAGCAGCTTGACCTTCTTGAGCTCGCGCTCGGCGGCCTCGGCCAGCCGCTCGGCGGTGCTGCACTTGTGACCGATCTTGCGCAGGTCGTCCTCGGAGGGGACCGAGCTTTTCGCCTTGCGCCCCTTGATCTCTCCCTGCAGGTGCTTATCGAGCAGGCGGTGCAGCACCAGGTCCGCGTAGCGGCGGATCGGCGAGGTGAAGTGGGAGTAGTGCTCGCTGGCCAGGGCGTAATGGCCCTCGTGCTTCGGCGAATACTCCGCCTGGGCCATCGAGCGAAGCACCGAAAGGTTGACCGCGAAGGACTCCGGCTTGCCCTTGACGCTTTCCAGCACCACCCGGAGATCCTCGCGGCTGGGCTTTTCCGGCACCGTCTTGCCGAGCACGCCGAGGAACTGCTTGAGCTTCTTCTGGGCGTCGCCGGGCGGTTCGGGGTGGATCCGGCGCATGTGCGGCAGCTTGAGGCGCACCATCAGTTCGGCCACCGCCTCGTTGGCCTCGACCATGAACATCTCGATGAGCGTGTGCGAGAAGCTGGTGTCCTCGGGTACGACGTCGATCACCTCGTGATCGTTGTCGAGCACCAGCTCGATGCCGGGGAACTCGAGCACCAGCATGCCGCGGGCGAGGCGGCGCTTGCGGATGGCCCTGGCCAGCCGTTCCATCTGGCGCAGAAGTTCGACCACCTCGGGTTCGAAGCCGTCGGTCTTGCCGTCGAGGATGTCGCTGGCCTGGCGATAGGTGAGCCGCCTGCGCGAATGGATCACGGCGTTGGCGAAGCGCGCTGACTGGCGGTTGCCCTTGCCGTCGTAGCGGATGAACGCGCTCTTGGTCAGGCGCGGCTGGCCCTCCTGGAGGCTGCACAATCCGTTGCTGAGCACCTCGGGCAGCATGGGGATGACATGCCGGGGGAGGTAGATGCTGTTACAGCGCCGGGCGGCCTCCTCGTCCAGCGGGCCGCCCGCGCGGACCAGCGTGGACACGTCGGCGATGTGCACGCCCAGCTCGAACTGCCCGCGTCCGAGCGAACGGAGGCTGATGGCATCGTCGAAGTCGCGGGCCTCGTCGGGGTCGATGGTGAGGATCAGCTCGCCGCGGAGATCCTCGCGGCGCTGAAGTTCGGCGTCCAGATCATACGACCGGACGGCGTCGCGGGCGTCCTCCAGCGCCGCCTCCGGGAATGCCTCCTGGAAGTGGTACTGGCGGATGATGCTCAGCGTGTCGATGCCGGGATCGCCGCGCCGGCCGAGCACCTCGACGATGACGCCGCGAGCGCTCCTGCTCTCGCTGGGGAACTCGCTGAGTTCCACCACCACCTGGTCGCCGTCGCGGGCCCGGGTGGCGGTGACGTCGCCGACCAGCACGGGGGCGTGCAGGGCGTGCCCGTCGGGGACCATCACCCATTGATCGCCGTCGCGGACCAGTTCGCCGACGAAGCGGCTCTGTCCGCGCTCGATGATCTCCACGATCTCGCCTTCGACCCGCGAGGCGTCGCCGTCCTTGCCGCGGCGGGTGATCTTGGCCGCGACGGTGTCCCCGCTGATGGCCTTCAGCGTGTAAGGCGGGGGGATGAACAGATCGCCATGCTCGGTCGGCGATTCGGGCACCACGAAGCCGAACCCGCGCGGATGACCGCGAAACGTCCCGATGACCGTTTCCTCACCCAACGGCAGCATCACGCAGTTGCCGCCGCCGAGGACCACGCGCCCCATGCGCATCAGCGATTTCACCGCCGAGCGGAATTCACCGTACTCGTTCTCGTGGACGCCGATGGCCCTGGCCAGCCGGCTCAGGCGCTGCGGCCGGTATTCCTTGCTGCTGACGTGTTCGAGGATGCGACTGGAGATCGGATCGGGACTGGGAATGGCGATGGCCCTCAAGGGAGGAAATGAAGCCGCGGGAGCGTTGAACGGGCTCCCGCGCGATCGACCGCGCCTGCGGTCACGATGGGCATTATAGCGGCTCGCGGGGAAAAGCCACCCGGCTGCGTCGCGCTTACCGCCGGAAGTGCCGCAGGCAGCTCTCCGAATCTCCGAAGAATCCGGCCCGAACCAGGGCGTTGCAGCTTCCGTTCGGACCGCTCAGGGGGCGGAGTTGCCGGGTGAACAGGTTGGCCGCCGGCACCGGGCCAAAACCGGCGGGGAATCCACCGCGTATGCCCGGCTGGCTGGGAATGGCGTTGAGCGTGATCGCCTGTGCCGCGCCCAGGGACGGGGCGCCGATGATTCCGCCGAGCCGCCCGCCCGAACTC
>CAYVVX010000008.1:0-22250 GCA_964455315.1 uncultured Planctomycetales bacterium
GCTCGTAGCCATGTTCCCGCAGGAACTCCAGCACCATCGCGAACGCGACATCATCATCCATGAGGTGCTCCTCGATGCCGTCGCCGGCCGGTATCGGTCGCGACCACTCAAGTATATCACATGATATACGCATCCGGCAAGCGCAAAAAGAATGGCCGACCCGAAGCGGGTCGGCCAGCGAGTGTCTGGTGTGTTTCCTGAGTCAGGCGCCGCCGTGTCGGAGGCGCCGGGCACCGGCTTACGCCTGGGCCTGCTGCCGCGCGGAGTTGTCCAGGAAGCCTTCCAGCTTGCGGGCTCGCACGGGGTGCTGGAGCTTGCGGATGGCCTTGGCTTCGACCTGGCGGACGCGCTCGCGGGTGACCTTGAAGATCTTGCCCACCTCCTCCAGGGTGTAGGTGTACCCGTCGCCGATGCCGTAGCGGAGCTTGAGGATCTCCCGCTCGCGGTAGGTCAGCGTCTTAAGCACCTCCTCGATGCGGTCGCGGAGCATTTCGCTGCCGGCCGACTGCACCGGTGACTCGGCCGAGTCGTCCTCGATGAAGTCGCCGAAGTAGGAGTCCTCGCTCTCGCCGACCGGTCGGTCGAGGGAGATGGGGTGGCGGCTGATCTTGAGCACCCGCCGGGCCTCGGCGACGGGCATCTTGGCCTTCCTGGCGATCTCCTCGATGGTCGGCTCGCGGCCGAGCTCCTGGAGCAGGGCCTTGGAGATGTTCCGCAGGCGGCTCATGGTCTCGATCATGTGCACCGGGATGCGGATGGTGCGGGCATGATCGGCGATGGCCCGGGTGATGGCCTGGCGGATCCACCAGGTGGCGTAGGTGCTGAACTTGTAGCCGCGGCGGTACTCGTACTTGTCGACCGCGCGCATGAGACCAGTGTTGCCCTCCTGGATGATGTCCAGGAAGGAGAGCCCGCGGTTGCGGTACTTTTTGGCGATCGACACCACCAGGCGGAGGTTGCCGCCGGAAAGCTTGCGCTTGGCGTCCTCGTACTCGCCGAAGACCCGCTTCATGGTCACCAGCCGCTTGCCGAGGCTTTCGCTGTTCTCGAGCACCAGCGACTCCAGGCCGATCTGCTCGTCTTCCATGGCCGCGATGTCCTCGGGCGGCATGGTGGGCCGTTTCTTCTCGGAAACCAGGCGATGCTGCAGCTCGCACATCTTGCGGAATACGCCCTCGAGCTTGCGCATGAGCGGGATGACCCGGCTGGTGCGCAGGGACAGCTCCTCCAGCAGCTTGGCGATCTTGCGGCGGCGCTGGTTGAGGGTGCGGACCATGTCGGCCCGGGCCTTGCCGGACAGGCGGGTTCGCTGGAGCTTATCGAACTCGGCCTCGTTGATCTCCATGAGCTTGCGGACGGTGCCGAGATTCTCGGGCAGCAGCTTGGTGATGGTGTTCTTGGCCATGGCCTCGGAGGTGGAGATCTTCATGGTGCGGTCAAAGGGCAGCCGCCCGTCGTGCACCTGCTGAAGGATGTCCACGGCCTGGCCGATGCAGTAGTCGCTCTGCAGCACCTGCTTGCGGAAGGCCATGCGGGTCAGTTCGATCTTCTTGGCCAGGAAGATTTCCTGGGCCCGGGTCAGCAGGGGGATCTCGCCCATCTGGGTGAGATACATGCGCACGGGATCGTCGATCCGCCGGGAGCCGCTGTCGTCGCCGATGGACCGGCCCTCGCCCTTGCCCTTGACCGGCTTGGTCTTGCGAACTTCCTTGGGTTCGTCCGTGGTGAGCCCCAGGCGCTCGGCCTCGATCTCGTCGATCATCTCGATGTCGCTCTCTTCGAGCGTCATCATGATCATCTCAAGCTTGTCGGGGGAAATGGCGTCATCGGGGAGGATCTCGTTCATCTCCTCCCAGGTGATGTACTTGCGTTTCTTCCCGCGATCCAGCAGCGTCTGGAGGGCCAGCTCGATCGGATCCGCGGTCATCACTTCAGTGTCAGACATCTCGATCTCCGTGCGTCTGTGCTACGCGTCCCATGCGCCGGCCGCCGATGTCCCTCGGCGCACCGATCAATCTACCCGGGTCCCCGCCACGGCCTTCACGTCTGCCCCGCGGCGGAACTTCTTCCCATTCCCTTCTGAAGCCTCCCGAGGATTCAGGGGCTCAGGTACTTCCGAAGGGCCCGCGCGGTGGCGAACCGCGGCGCCTGCAGGCTCATGCCCAGGGCCCGAAGCCGTTCGTCGTCGTCCGGCGGCGTATCCGCCCCTTCGCTCCGGGCCCGGATGGCTTCCGCCAGCCGCGCCGCCTGCCGCGAGGAAACCCGCGAATCCAGGCACGCCAGGGCCCCGCTGATGGCCGCGTCATAGCCGCCGCGATGCTCCCCGCGGAGCTGCAGGTCAGTGATCAGCCCGCCGTAGCTGGGCAGCTCGAACTGACCGATGAACTCGTCCAGCCGGAACGGCTCACCGTTGGTGAGCGTCCCGATCAACTCCACGGCGACCGTGGCCAGGGCCGGATCCTCGATGCGCGCGGGATCCAGATGCTCGGCGACCGCCGGAAAATAGTCCGATGCGTTCAGCAAGACCTCGATAATCTCCCGCAGTGCCCGTTGCTCGGCGTTGAGCCCCCCCGCCGAGCGGTGTTCGGCGCCGGTCGGCGTCGCCGCCTGCGCCTTCGAACCACCGGGGCCCGACATGCGTAAGAGCTGCCGTCGAAGATCCTCCGCGGGCACCGACAACATGCCGCTCAACTGGGTGAGCAACATGCCCATGGCGATCGCGTCGATCGCTCCGCCGCGGGTCCAGACCGACAACTGCTCCAGAAACGCCTCGATCGCCCGGCGTCGACCGGGGGCGGTGTCACTGCCCTCGCACGCCGATACGACCTGTTTCCATTTGAATTCTAGCGCGGGGGTGCCCGCTTTCAACACTTTCTCAAAACCATCCGCACCGGCCGATAATAAATAGTCACAGGGGTCCTTGCCTTCCGGAACCCGCGCCAGCAATACCTCCAGGCCGCCCATCAGGCTCACCGAGAGGGCCCGGTCGGCCGCCCGCTGGCCGGCTTCGTCCGAGTCGAACAGGAGCACCACCCGGTCGCAGTACCGCCTGAGCAGCCCGGCATGGGTCTCGGTCATGGCCGTTCCCAGGGTCGCCACGGCGTCGCCGAACCCGAACTGATGGGCCATGATGCAGTCGGTGTAGCCTTCCACCACGATCACCCGGCCGGTTTTGGCGACCGCGTCGCGGGCCTTGTCGAGTCCGAAAAGCTGGCTGCTCTTGTCGAAAAGGGCGGTCGCGGGGGTGTTCAGGTACTTGGCGGGATCGTCGCCCAGGGTCCGGCCGCCAAACCCCAGCACCCGGCCGGTGGGGTCCGTGATGGGGAACATCAGCCGGTTACGGAAGGTGTCGTAATAGCCGCCGCTCTCGCGGGCCTTGACCAGACCGGCCGCCAGGAGCAGTTCCGGGTGAACGCCGGACTGCCCGGCCTTGCGAAGCAGCGAATCAAAGCTGTCCACGGCGAAGCCGATGCCGAAGGCGGCGACCATTTCAGGGCTGATACCGCGTTTTTCGACGTAATCGCGGGCGACCTGCCCGGCGGCTGATTGGTAGTTGTGGAGGAAGACCTTCCGGGCCCAGTCGTTGGCCCGAGCCAGGTCGGCCTTGCCCGGCCCGGCGGTGTCGGCCTGGCCGCGTTCCTCGTCCCGCAGGGAGATGTTGGCCTGTTCGGCGAGGATGCGGCGAGCCTCGGGGAAATCGACCTTCTCCCTGAGCTGCACGAACTTGAACACATCCCCGCCGACGCCGCATCCGTAGCACTTGAAGATCTGGCGTACGGGGTGGACGTTGAACGAGGGGGTCTTTTCCTCGTGGAAGGGGCATAACCCCTTGAGGTTGGCACCCGCCCGTCGGAGGGCGACGTACCGTCCAACGACCTCGACGATATCCACCGCGTCGCGGATTCGCCGTGTCAACAGATCGCGATCCACCAGACCCAAGGTCAGTCCTCGTAATGCCCCGATTCAGCCGCGGAAGTACGGACTAGCGCAAAATCAGATTTGACAAAGTCTTACAGCGAAAATCCTGTGCCGGAATCTCCTCGTTCGTCCTTGGCTAGACCGAGAAATATATCACCAGTTTCGGGCTCGGGCAAATAGATATAGGATTTTGTCGGAAAAAGGTTTACGTGCGGGAAGGGCTAGCACATCTCGTGCCACGAGGTCCAGAAATGTTAACCTGAGGGGGTTTACCCCTGTCGGCGCGGAGTCGCTCACAGCCGCGGTGCGAGGATCGCCCGCGGACGCGCGGGGGTATCGGCAGGAGTCTCACGCAGGCGAGCTGTGACCTGGCGAGCGATCGTGGTTGAAAAACAGCCAGTCAATGGACAATTTTGATGACCCGACCAGGGACACGGTCGCGGGAGCGATCTCGCGCAACTCATGGTTTCATCTGTACTTAGTGCTTGTCCACTTCGTTGCCGACATCCACTGAAGGGCCGTCGGCCGCGAACCCCTCGTGGAAGATGACCGTGCCCTGGGGGAGGTGGTCGTCGAATGGCAGTGCGAAGAAGAACTCCGGCGGCACGCCCTCGACGGTGAGCCCGGGCACAGGTCTGAACCCGAACCGCTGGTAGTACCCCGGATGGCCCACCAGGCAGCAGCCCCGGGCGTTCAGGGCCTTCAGCCGCGACAACCCCTCCCGGATCAGCGCCGAGCCGATGCCCCGCCGCTGGCAGTCCGGCAGTACCGACACCGGGCCCAGGCCGTACCAGTCCGGGGTTCCGTCGGAGATGGTCACCGGCGAGAAGGCGATGTGTCCGACCGCACGGCCGTCCGCTTCCGCCACCAGTGAGATCGTGAGGGCCCCGGCGGCGCGCAGGGCGAGAACGATGTACTGCTCGGTGTGCCGGCTGACGGCGAGGGTCCTGAATGCCGCCTCGGTCACCTCGGTGATGGCGGCGATGTCGGCGGGGGTTTCGGTTCTGAGGTGGATGGTAGTGCTCACAGGTCCAACTCCCGCGCGCGGAGTACCCTTGGCAGGATTCTCAGGCCACCGGAATCTGCTTGAAGTTCAGGCCCGTTCCGCCCAGAGCACTCCAGTGCTCAAAGAATCGCTCGCTGACATAGATGCCCGCTTTGCTCTCTTCCAGCCGAAAGACATCCAGGCGAACTTCGGCAAGTGCCGAGATCACCGGTTTGACCAGAATAAAAAACTCTCGATCTCTGATGCTTGACCGCTTGTAGAGGGAATGGACCAAATCCAAGGCGTTCTGCACGACTGTAATGTTCATTAATGAGTAGGCATGCCGCAGCGGTCTGCTGACGTGCCGTGTCTTCACTTCGTGAAAGCTGAACCCCAACAGCCCATAGTCCTCCATCATCGCGCGGCTGCGCTCGGAAAAGAGCGGCCAATTGCTCAATGTAAAGGCATAGTCGGTATCCACCTCACCATCAAGGACAAACCGCGCGCACGAGAATGACGACATTGGTTGACCAGTCCATCCGTCGAACCGACCCATGCCGCCAAGATCATCCTTGACCGAGGTCAGTGCCTTGCCGCCCAGATGGTCCCACGAAGCCTTATAGTAACGTAAGCCCTGTCGCATCGGCGGAACCTCATGGTAACACGGAAGCAGAGTAGAAACGGATTGGAGCGGCGGACAACGGAACCCCACCCCTCACAACCGCCGCATATGAAACCCGCCATCCACATTGATCACCTCGCCGGTCGAGAACGGCAGATCCCCGCGGGCCAGCATGGCGACGGCCCTGGCGATGTCCTCCGGCTTGCCCCAGCGGGCGATGGGGGAGAGGCCCTCGCGGATCAGCTTGTCGTACTTTTCCTTGACCGGACCGGTCATGTCCGTGGCGATCACGCCCGGGCGCACCTCGTACACGCGGATGTTGTGCTCGGCGAGCCGGGCGGCCAGGAGCTGCGTGACCATGGAGAGCCCGGCCTTGGAGATGCAGTACTCCGCCCGGTTGATGCTCGCGGTGTAGGCGCTGATCGAGGAGATGTTGATGATCGCGGCGGAGGGGATGGACTTCTCATTGATCTGGCGGACCATCATGCGGGCCACCGCCTGGGAGAGCAGGAACGGCCCTTTGAGGTTGGTGTCCATCACCCGGTCGTAGCTGTCTTCGGTCATGTCCAGGATGTCGGCCCGCTTCGCGGGAGCCACCCCGGCGTTGTTGACCAGGAGGTCGAGCCGGCCGAAGGTCTCCCAGCAGTATTGCAGCATCACGTCGCGCTGTTCGCCGCTGCCGACGTCGGCCTGGCAGATGTCGGCCTGTCCGCCGGCGGACTCGATGGCGGCGCGGGTGTCGTTGGCCGCGTCGGCGTTGCTGTTGTAGTTGACGACGACGGTGAAGCCTTCCCTGCCCAGGGCCAGGCAACAGGCCCGGCCGATGCCGCGGGAACCACCGGTGACGAGTGCGACGGGTTGTCGATTCACGGAAACTCCTTCATAGGGTTCGGGGTTCTGCCCCGCGGTTCGATGTCATCCGTGGCGTTGAAAACACGTGAACCACGGAGGCAGTTGGCCATCAGGTCGATGACATGCCCCACGTCGCGCACCAGCCGGCCCGCGGGGGTGCTCACGACGCCGCGCTGTCCGACATCGCGACCGGTCAGCGCCGGTCGGTCCGCGGCGGACCAGGCGCCGGTGACCTTCGGCCAGCAGGCGATCAGCGGCGTGGAGATGCCGCCCTCGTGAACCCAGTGCTTGTAGAGGCGGAAGGGGGTGTTGCTGGCGTTGGCCCAGGCACGGCCGTAGCTCAGGAATGAATCGGAATCGCCCGCGGGTACGCCTGGCGTCCCCCGGTCGATTGTCTCGGCGCAGCCGCCGTTGTCGGCGAGGAACATGACCAGCGTGTTGTCCGCCCGGCCGCCGGCTTTGACTGCGTCGATGATCCGCCCGATGCCGCGGTCCATGATGTCGATCAGGCGGCGTGTGAACATGGGTGGCCTCCGATAGTTGGTGGCGATGGTACCGGGAGCATGAGTGGGTCACAACGCCCGGCGGCTTGCGGGACGCGATGGCTCGTGTGAGCATGGCAGCCATGGCCGCGAGCAACGAAGAAGGGAGCCGAGATGCCTGAGCCCGGGCTGCTGATCGGGGGGCTGGTAGCGATGCTGCTGTCGCTGCTGGCGTACGCGCTGGGGTATCGGCGCAGCGCCCGCCGTCGCGATCTGATCACCGAGGTGCCCACCATCGCGGCGCGGGACATCCCCGGGCTGGGGGCGGCAATGGTGGAGGTGAAGGGTATCGCGGTCGCGGATGAGCCGCTGATTTCCGACCTGGCGCGGATTCCCTGCGTGGCCTTTTCTTCGCAGGTCACCGAGCACTGGACCACCACCCGTACCGAGCGCGACAGCAAGGGCAAGACCCGCGTCGTCACCGATCACCACAGCGAGACGCGCCACGCCAACGACGGGAGGATCGACTTCCTGGTCCGCGACGACGGCGGGGCGGTGCTGGTCCGGCCGGACGGCGCTGACATGGACATGCTCGACGGCATGGGCGATATGTCCGGGCCGCTGCCGGAGAGCCCGGCGTATGCCATCCGTCCGCGACACTTCGGTGGGCGGCTGCGCTACAGCGAGACGGTGCTGCCGGTGCATCAGCGGCTGTACGTGCTCGGGCAGGTGAGCATGGACCACGCCATCTGCCGGCCGGAGGGGGTCGACCGGCCGTTCATCATCAGCTACCGGGATGAGAAGCAGTTGCTGTCATCCGCCACCTGGGGGGTTCGCATCTGGGGGGTGTTGATGATCGTGCTGTTCCTGGCCGGCTTCTTCCTGGCGGGGGTCGGCGGCGGGCTGGTGGCATCGCCGTTCGAGCGCGAGCCGACCATGCACCGGTATGAACATCACATACCCCTGCCGGCCGAGCGGCCGCCGCCGGGACTGCCGGGCGATTCACGCTGATAGCGGACGCGGCGGCGCGTATCGAGGACAGCACGTCGGAGTTCAGGCTTCAGAGCTGGGATGCTGATCGGGTGCCTGCACGGCGCGCTGTTCGCGGTGACGGCGGGCCATCGCCGTGAAATCCTCAACCGGCAGAAAGGGCCGGCCCTGGAGCGCGGGGGTCGCCGCCGCGGGGTCGGCGTCGCCGGGCGTTTTCGGGGACCCATGCGGAACGTCTTTGGGCGAAGGGTGGCATCCGGTCGGGCAGCAGGCCCCGCCCTTGCGGGCCGAGCGGTAGAAGTGATACGCCAGGTAGCCGGCCGCGAGCGTCACCAGCAGCGTCACGATCAGCGATTGGATTCCCTCGGCGAGCATACCCCTATTGTTACCAGGTCAACCGCGGGGGGCAAGCGATTCGAGGAGAGGTTTCTGACCTGATGCCCGCTGCCGCAAAGGGGGCAGGTCGATGACTCGTTCGGAGGACCGGTTCGCCGAATATGTCCTTCACGCTGAATCCCAGGACAGGCCGAGTGGGAGCACGCATGGCCCGCGGTCTTCCGCTCTGAAGGAGCGGCGGGCTGTAGCCACGGGTGAAGGCCGCCGCGGCGCACGCCTGTGACTAACCTCGAAAAGCGTATCAGGGATTGCACTCCAGAGCCCGGGGTCGCCGCGCAAGCGGCGCACCCCGGGTCCATGCATCATTCTTCCATTCGACCCCAACGGGGTCGCACAGGCCCGACCTGACCACGCCGCCATGATCTGGTAGCCTGCCCAGGGTGCGCTGCGCGACCCTGGGCTGTGGAGTTCAACGCCGTTGGCGGTGGATGCAAGGCAAGACGGCTCTCTTGGAGAATCGCCACTTTCGTTGGCGGATCGAATCTGCCAGCCATTCAGGCGGAACGCGATCAGCGGCAGAACGCGGCAGTGGGATGAGGTACCTGGCGAAGGGGCCCGCAGTTCGCGGGATGTATTCAATCCTCATCGTTCCGCATGAGCCTCCACCAGCACCCCATACGTCCCCGGCCGGCGATGATGTTTCCCGTAGATGCCGCCCGCCCGGTGCTTCTTCAACGCCTCCATGTCGAAGACCGCGGTGAGGATCTCCTCATCGCTGCCGCCCAGCTTCATCACCTCGCCGCCCGGGGCGATGATCATGCTGTGCCCCTTGAACACCGGCCCGCCCCAGTTGGCCATGGCCAGGTAGACCTCGTTCTCGTAGGCCCGCACCCGGAGCTGCTCGCGGTGGATGGGGATGTCGCAGGTGCAACTGGTGGCCTGCGGGACCACGATCACATCAGCGCCCAGAACCGCCAGGCAGCGCGCCGCCTCGGGCACCTCACGGTCGAAGCAGATCATGATCCCCAGGTTGAAGGCAACGTCGCCGGTCCGGCAGGCCCATACCTGGAACTTCTCCCCGTTGGTCCAGCCCATGCCCTGCTCGTACTTGTTGATATGCACCTTGCTGTAGGTGCCCAGCACCTTCCCCGCCGGCGACAGCAGTACCGCCGAGTTGTAGAACTTCCCGTCCCGCCGCTCGTGCAGCCCCCACACGATGTGGACGCGCAGCTCGGCCGCCAGCTTCGCGAAATGATCCACCGACGGGCCCGGCACCGGCTCGGCCAGCTCGCGCGACCCGGCCAGCGTCAACCCGCCCTCCCCCGGCAGCGTGTAGCCGGTCAGCGTGCACTCCGGCAGCACCACCAGCTCGGCCCCGTGCCGGTGGACCGCCTCCCGAACCAGCCGATCCGCCCGGGCCACGTTCGCCTTCGGATCCCCGGTCGCCGGAAGCATCTGGATCGCCGCCACGTGCAGGTAGTCGCTTCGCTGAGTCTCGGCCATGGATGTGCCCTCATGACAATTGCCTTCGACAGTGTAATCCGCGCGGTCTGAACCGTCACGCCGCGTTCACCGACGCGCGCCGTCGTGCGCCGATCGGTGCGGCACCGAGGTTGCCGCGCCCTTCGTCGCTTCTCAGTACCCGGCACCCGCTTCGGTCATCACGCTACGCCCAGCTCCGCCCGCGCTCTCTGGCCGAAGCGCCCGGAATCGATTATCATCAATCGGAGCCGGTATTCCCGATTGCACCGTGGATCGAGGCGCGGCGCGCCGCCGCGGGACAGGATGTCCAGATCTTGTCCCGCCATGCCACTGATTCCCACCACGGCGCCTATGTTCAGGAGGCCCATTCATGTCCGACCAGGACAACAATCCGCTCCCCGCCGAGGGAGACGCCGATCGCCAGCCGAAAGCGGGGGAAAAAGGCACCTACATCCGCATGGACACCATCGACCTGGCCGAGTTCGAATCCAAGGTCCACGTCCGCAACATCTGCCTGGAGGATTTCGACAGGATTGTCGCCATTCAGAAGAAGTGTTTCCCCACCATGCCCCCCTGGGGCCTCGACCAGTTCGAGAGCCAGCTCCGCATCTTCCCCGAGGGGCAGATCTGCGTCGAGATCGACGGTGAGATCGCCGCGTCCAGCGGCAGCCTGATCGTCGACTTCGACATGTACGACGAGAGCCACAGCTGGTACGAGATCTCCGACCGCGGCTACATCACCAACCACAATCCCGAGGGCGACACGCTCTACGGCATCGAGATCATGGTCGATCCCGAGTACCGCGGCATGAAGCTCGCCCGCCGCCTCTACAACGCCCGCAAGCAGCTCGCCCGCGACATGAACCTCAAGCGCATCGTGCTCGGCGGGCGCATCCCCGGCTACGCCGACTTCAAGGACCAGATGAAGCCCCGCGAGTACGTCGACAAGGTCATCAGCCGCTCCATCTTCGACCCCGTCCTCACCATCCAGCTCGCCAACGGCTTCGCCCTCAAGAAGCTGCTCCGCTCCTACCTGGAGATGGACGAGGACTCGGCCGGCTACGCCACCCACCTGGAATGGGTCAACCTCGAATACGACGAGGACGCCACCAGGAAGTACCTGCCCACCAAGACGGTGCGGATCTGCGTGGTCCAGTACCAGATGCGCGAGATCAAGAGCTTCAAGGACTTCGCCAGGCAGTGCCAGTACTTCGTCGACGTGGCCAGCGGCTACAAGTCCGACTTCGTCCTCTTCCCCGAGATCTTCACCAACCAGCTTCTCACCTTCATCAAGGCCAAGGAACCCGCGACGGCGGTGCGCAAGCTGGCCGAGTACACGCCCCAGTACCTGGAGATGTTTACTGACCTGGCCATCAAGTACAACGTCAACATCATCGGCGGCTCGCACTTCACCCTGGAGGAGGACCGCCTCTACAACATCGCCTACCTGTTCCGCCGCAACGGCACCATCGGCAAGCAGTACAAGCTGCACATCACCCCCAGCGAGAAGCATTGGTGGGGCGTCCAGGGCGGCACCAAGGTCGAGGTGTTCGACACCGACCGCGGCAAGATCTCCATCCAGATCTGCTACGACGTCGAGTTCCCCGAGCTCGGCCGCATCGCAGTCGAGAAGGGCGCCCAGATCATCTTCGTGCCCTTCTGCACCGACGAGCGCTACGGCTACCTGCGGGTGCGCTACTGCGCCCAGGCCCGGGCCATCGAGAACCAGGTCTACGTCGCCACCGCCGGCACCGTCGGCAACCTGCCCGCGGTCGAGAACATGGACATCCAGTACGCCCAGTCGGGGATTTTCACCCCGTCGGACTTCCCCTTCCCGCGCGACGCCATCGCCTCGGAGTGCAACCCCAACATCGAGACGGTGATCTTCCACGACGTCGACCTGGAGCTTATCAAGCGCCATCGCCGCAGCGGCAGCGTGCTCAACTGGCGCGATCGGCGCAGCGACCTCTACGAGATCGTCGCCAAGATGTGACCCGACCACACGATGCTCGATCTGCTCCGCACACCCGCGCGCCGCAAGCTCCTCTTCGCCGCGCTCTACGCCGGCGAGGGGGCGCCGATCGGCTTCCTGTGGTGGGCCATGCCCACCCGGCTGGCCGTCCTGAAGGTGCCCGAAGCCCGCATCACCGCGCTGCTCGCCGTGCTGGCTCTGCCCTGGGCCTTCAAATTCCTGTGGGCGCCGCTGGTGGACATCTGCCGCTCACCGCGCTGGACCTTCCGCTCCTGGATCATCACCGCGCAGCTCATCATGGGGCTGCTTCTGCTGCCGCTCATGTGGCTGGACTGGTCCGCGGACTTCGTGCTGATCTTCACGCTGCTCTGCGCGCATGCCTTTGCCGCCGCCACCCAGGATGTCGCCATCGACGCGATGTGCATCTCCGTCACCACTGAAGACGAACGCGGCGGCATCAACGGCTGGATGCAGGTGGGCATGCTCAGCGCCCGCGCGCTGTTCGGCGGCGGCGTTCTGTGGGGGTGGAATTACCTCGGCACCCCGGCGGTCATCACGCTGCTGGTGGCCGGCATCTGGTCTCCCGCGATTGTGCTGCTGTCGTGCGCGGACAACGCCGGCGCTACGACGGCGCAACGTCCGACCGCTCTTTCCGCGACACACCCGATCCGCCGCTTCTTCGACATGCTTCGCGAGGTGTTCGGTCGCCGATCCACCTGGCTCGGGCTCGCATTCGCCCTGATCGCCGGAGCCGGCTACGAGGCGGTCGGTGTGTTGGCCGGGCCGTTCCTGATCCGTAGCGGCTACTCGGAATCGCAGGTCGGCGTCTTTCTGGGAACCGCGGCCATCGGCTGCATGATCGCCGGTTCTTTAAGCGGGGGGTACCTGGCGGATCGCATCGACCGGCGGAAGGCCATGGCAGCTTTCACATGCCTGATTGCGATCGCCGTCTGGGGGGTTGCCGCGGCCGCCTGGCGCCCCGTGGCCTTCTCCGGAATGCCACTCGGGGCCCTGGGGGTGTTGTACGTGGCCATCGGCTGCTTCACGGCGACCTCCTACGCCCTGTTCATGGACCTGAGCGACCCGCGCCTGGGGGCCACCCAGTTCAGCACCTTCACCGGGGCCACTAACCTGTGCGAATCCTGGTCCGGGTTCGCCGTCGGCCGGCTGATCGGTCCCCTGGGGTACGCCGGGGCATTTCTGGTCATGGGGACCGTCTCCCTGCTGGCCACCCCCCTGATCGGCCAGCTCAAGACGGAAAACCGCCACGCGGCCGCATTATCGGTCCTACCCGAAGAATAATAGTTAACACCCTCAAACTTTTTCGTTTGCCCCTGGTCTCTTCTCCTGACCGCGATGGTGCGGTCCGGGATCAGGAGACAGGATCATGACACGCACACTGACGACCGCGATGGTGGGGATGGGACTGATGGCGATGCCGGCGATGGCCGGTGGGTTCAACTTCGGGCTCGGCATCAACACCGGGTCCACCCGGGTGGGTGTGGGCGTGAACGTCAACGAGCACACCGGCGTGGGAGTGGGGGTGGATGTCGGACCGGCGGTGCCCGCGTTCGCGGCCCCGGTCGCAGTCCAGCCCGTGGTGGTGGCCCCGCCTCACCGGGCGTGGGTGCCCGCGGTGACTCAGGTAGTCGTGGAGCGGGTATGGGTGCCCGCGGTCCAGACGCTGTACCGCGATGTGCCGGTCACCGACGTCTTTGGCAACGTGATCAGCTATCGTCGCGAGGCCTACACGGTGGATAACGGCTGCTGGCAGACCGTGCAGCGTCCGGTGGTGGTGCAGGAAGGCTACTGGCGGAACGCGACCGCGATCCGGGGGCGGGGCTATCCGTCCGTCCGAAGTCGCGGAGCGGCCCTCGCGGGCGTCCAGCGCGGCTTCTGAGCAGCGCGGTCTCAAGCGGGCCGCGAATCGGCCGGCAAAGCACGATCCATAAATCATCCGCCGGCGCCAGGCTCGATCCTGACGCCGGCTTTGCGTTGGCGGGTACCTGGCGCGACGTCGCATGGGCTGATCAAGCCCCGTCGCACTGTCTTGTTCAGCCCCGTCGCGCCGTCTTGTTTAGCCCCGTCGCACTGTCTTGTTCAGCCCCGTCGCGTCGTCTTGTTTAGCCCCGTCGCGTGCGACGGGAAGCAGCGCCACGGAGAACCCCGCCACGAGCAACCTCATCCCCGCCGCCAGAAGGCCCACCACGCTCGCCTCGATGGGACCTCCGCGTTCACCGGTTCATCGCCCCGCATCGTGCGGTGCGCGACCGGCAGCGAACCGCGCAGATCGACCAGCCGCTGACGGGCAAACGCCTGCGGGCGCTCCTCGAAGGCCTGCCGGCTTCGGTCGCAAAAGAAACCGTCCGCCGGGGGCAAATCGTTGTCCACATCGTAAAACGCCAGGGCCTCATCGAGACACGCCCCGGCCAGCAGGTTGAGCCTCCGCCGGGTTTCCGCGTCCGCACCGCCCCCCGTCTCCGCCGCCTGGGCTTCGCGGATGATCATGGCGTGCAGCGTGATCCAGTCCGCCACGTCGATGATCCGCGAAAGCCGCGGCACGTCGGGCAGCAGGGGATCGCCCGGCGCCATGCGCAGCGCCTCCACCAGGTCGCCCGGCCATTCGCCGAAGTTGCTCCCGAGTGGCAGGGTAAAGCGCAGGAGACTGTGCCCGCCGCACCCTCCGCAGACCAGGTCGACCGCGTATCCTTCGGCGCCGGCGGTGACGATCCGGCCCGTGCCGCGCAACGGCCCGCCGTCGCAGCGGGCGCAGCGCGCCACCCGGGTGTAGAGGTAAGCCTCCAGCGGACTACGGGCTTCGAGCACGGGATTCAACTCGGTCATGGAACCGATGCTATCGCCGGGAACGCGCCGGGCAAACCTTCCGGCCACTGGACGCCGCCCGGGCCTTCGCGGATGCTGGCGGCGTGGACGCCACACCCCAGGACTTCACGCCAGCGCAGCCCCAACGCGGCCGGCAGGGCCACACCCTGGCGCTGATCGCGGTCGTCGTGCTCATCGCCTGGCCGATACGCCTGTTCCTGGTGACCTCGGCGGCCATGATCAGCCGCGACGGCGCCGGGTTCATCTGGTATGCCCAGGATCTGGCCGTCGATCCCGTCGCCGAGATGCGCGGGCAGGCCCAGCATCCGCTCTACCCGGCGATGATCCTGGGCATGCACCGTGTGTTCGACGGGGTCGCCGCGACCATGTCACCCGCGCCGCTCCATCGGCTGCTGGCTGACCCGGTGGAAAGCTGGCAGACCGCGGCGATGCTGGTGACGCTGCTCGGCGGACTGGCGGTGGTGGTGGCCGTGTACGCACTCGCGCGGGTGCTGTTCGGCCCGCGCATCGGACTCATCGCCGCGGTGCTTGCCGCGGGCGCGGCGGAGTTCTGCCAGCTTTCCGCCGATGCGCTGTCGGACATGCCGCACCTGGCGGTCTACCTGTTCGGGCTCGCCGCGGGAACCCACGGCGTGAAGCGGCGATGTCATGGCTGGCTGGCGCTGGCCGGCGGGCTGTCCGGCATGGCTCATCTGATCCGACCGGAAGGCGCGGAGGTGGCTGTCGCGCTCTGCGCGGCGGTGGTGTGGCAGGCGCGATCATGGGGGTATCGCCGGGTGATCGCCGGACTCCTGTCGGTCGGTCTCCCCGCGCTGGCGGTCGCGGCGCCGTACATGGTCGTCACCGGCAAGCTGGTCCGCAAGAAGCCGCTGGAACAGTTCCTGCCCTGGTCCACACCCGGGGAAGCGGAGCTGTCGCAACCGCCGTCGGTCACATCATACGCCGCAGGCGAGGTGAGCACGGTGCACACCGCGGTCATGGTGAGCACGCCCCACTCCACGACTCATCACTCATCACTCATCACTCATCACTCATCACTCATCACGCTCCCCCCGTTCGGCCAGGCCATCGCCCGCATCGCCGAGGACTATATCCGCGCGTTGCGGGTCACGCTGCTCCTGCCGGCCATCGCCTGGCCCTTTCTGCGTCGCAGACGCAAGTCGACGACAGAACCATTCCCTGGTACCGACACCTGCGATGGTACCCGCGTGGCCATGCACCCGGTCGCCTTCGCGGCCATGTTGCACCTGTTGATCCTGTTCGCGCTGATCCTGGGGTTCGACTACCTCGAGCTGTTCAGCATGCGCCACGTGCTGGTGCTGGCCGCGCTGACCCTGCCGTATTCGGCCGCGGGCGTGGCGGCACTGGTTGACCTGGCTCCGCCGGCGCACCGACGCCTGGCATCGATCACCCTGCCGGTCGTGCTGATCGCCGCCACCGCGCCGTGGATGCTGCAGACCCGCAACGCCGACACCCGCTACCTGCGGATGGCCGGCGAATGGCTTCGCGCGCAGGACACCACCGGCCCGCGGGTGCTGACCACCCGGATGCGCGTCGCGTTCTACGCGGCGGGCCGCCAGGTGTGGTCACCGGCCGATGACGACATGGAAGAGAACCTCGCCATCGCCCGCGCCGAGCAGCCCGACTACCTGGTGTTCGACCTGCGGCGCATCCCCGACCTGAGCGACCTGGCCCCCGACGATCGCCCGGAGGGGCTGGCCGAACGGCTGCGATCGCTGGTCCGACCGGGTGAGATACTGGAACTGCTCCCGCCGGTGTTCATCGGCGGCAAGGGCGGGCGCGATCAGGCGGTGATCTTCCGCTACCATCCGCCGCCAGGATGAGCCGCCGGGATTCGCCCGTCCGCATCTTCTATAATGCCCGCGTGGCCGCATCCTTCCACGACGAACTGACCGAGCGCCTCGCCGAGCGCGATGACGCCGGGCTTCGCCGCCGCCTGCGGACGCTGCACTCGCCGCAGGGTCCGCGCGTGGTGCTCGATGGCCGCAACCTGCTCTCCTTCTGCTCCAACGACTATCTCGGCCTCGCGAACCATCCGCTGATCACGGCCGCGGCGCGGGAAGCGATCGAGCGATGGGGCTTCGGCGCGGGAGCGTCGCGCCTGGTTGCCGGCACCATGGCGCCGCATACCCAGCTCGAACGGCAACTGGCGGCGTTCAAACGCACCGAAGCGGCCCTGGTCTGCTCGACCGGTTACCAGGCCAACCTCGCGGCCATCCGGGCCCTGGCCGGCCAGGGCGACGTCATCTACCTCGACCGTCTCAACCACGGCAGCATCATGGACGGCGCGTTCAGCAGCGGGGCCCGTGTGCGCGTCTTCCCGCACCGCGACTACGACAGACTCGAGCGATTGCTGTCGCGCGAGACCGCCGTCGGCCGCCGCGTCATCGTCTCCGACACCGTCTTCAGCATGGACGGCGACCTGGCTGACCTGCACCGGCTGGTCGCGTTGAAGCAGCGGTACGACGCCCTGCTCTGCATCGACGAGGCCCACGCCACCGGCGTCCTCGGTCCCGATGGTCGAGGCGTCGCGGAACTGATGGGCGTCGAATCGGAGATCGACGTGGTGGTGGGAACCATGAGCAAGGCCCTGGGCTCGCTGGGCGGTTTCATCGCCGGCAGCTTCGCCTTCATCGACTGGGCGGTCAACACCGCCGGCCCGTTCATCTACACCACCGCGCTGCCGGCCGCGGCCTGCGCCGCCGCGTCCGCGGCACTGGAGGTGGTCCAGCGCGAGCCTGAGCGCCGCCGGCGGGTCATGGCCATGGCCGAGCGGCTGCGCGGCGAACTTCACCGCCGGGGCTTCAACGTCGGTGACAGTGCCACGCCGATCGTCCCGCTGATGATCGGCGACCCGGCGGAGGCCTCCCGGCTGTCGCTCCGGCTGGAGCAGGCCGGGCTGCTGATCCCCGCCATCCGCCCGCCGACCGTGCCCCGGGGCACCGCCCGGCTGCGCATCAGCATGTGCGCCGGGCACACGGAAGCCGATCTCGATCAACTCCTGGCGGCGCTGGATGGCCCCGGGCGGTGCCCCGCTTGAGACCCCTCCGGCCGATCCGGGTGTGCCTTCGGCGGCGGGATGGTACAATAGGGTCCGAGCGGGTCGCGCGGCCCGCGAAGTTCCAGAACTCCAGCGCGAGAAGCGAAGGTCCACCATGGTCACGGATCGGCACGTTCGGCAGTACCAGCAGGAAGGCTACACCATCTGCGAGCGGATCCTCCCCCAGAATGACCTGGAGGAGATGACCGCCTACATCGACGCCTACATCGACCGCGAGGTGGCCAAGGGCCGCCGCCCCGAGCATCTCGACCGCCCGCACGTCGACGATCGCCAGTTCCTCAAGTTCTGCGCCAATCCCCACCTGCTCGACGCGGTGGAAAAGTTCATCGGGCCCGACATCGTACTCTTCGCCAGCCACATCATCAGCAAGGCCAGGGGCGACGGGCTGGCCGTGCCCTGGCACCAGGATGGCATCTACTGGCCCCTGGAACCTATGGAGGTGATCACGCTGTGGCTGGCCATCGACGACTCGACGGTGGAAAACGGCTGCATGCGGGTGGTGCCGACCGGCCCGGAGATCGGCCCGATCGAGCACGTGGATATCGAGAACCCGGAGACCAAGGTGCTGCACCGCGGCATCCCGGCCGAGCTGGTGGACGAAGCCCGGGCGGTCAACTGCATCATCCCCCGGGGCGGCTGTTCGTTCCACGCCCCTTATGTCATTCACGGCTCGGCGCCGAACACCTCGACCAGGCGCCGCTGCGGCTACACCATGCGCTTCATGCCCGCGCGAACGAAGCTGGTCCGCGAGGGCCCGCTGAGCAAGTGGTTCAAGGATCATCCGCTCTTCCTGCTCCGCGGCAAGGACAGCGGCAACGTCAACACCTACGCCGCGGCGTGAGCACACCATGAAGCCACACCAGCCCTCCGGTTGGAACACCTGGGACTATCGCGGAGTCAACCGGCTCGTCTTTCTACGCAAGGGCGCCACCGCCATCGTGGTGCAGTTCGCCGTCTGGGACGAACATGTGCCCCCGCCGGCGCCGGACAGCCGCAAGATCGGCAGGCTCCACGACAGCTTCCGCTGGAGTGATGTGAAGCGGCTCGGGGAACACGGGGCCCTGTCCCTGCCCGCGACACTGAGCCTCACCATCGGCGACAGCCTGTACGAGGCGTCCGCGACCGTCCGGGAGGGCGGCCTCCATCTCACCGTTAGACCGCTCGGGCCGTCGCGCTGCCGGGTGGTGTTCACCCTGCCGGTGCCCTTCGGCGAGCCGCTCGCCGTCACCGGTCCGCACGCGGGCAAGTTCGCGAGCTTCAAGATTCAATTAGAGGGATGCGCCTGGCCGGCCGACTACTTCCTCAACATCGCCGAGCCCTACGCCGTCGGTCAGCCCGGCGCGGCCGCGTCCATCGTCGTTTCACCGACCCGCGCCACCGACCGCAAGCTCGCGCTCGCGACCCCCGGGCCGCTGCCGGCCGGCGACGGGGCCCTGGCCGACGCCCCCGAGGCGATGATGACCGCCATCACCTGGAACACGGTGTACGACCCGCGCCGGCGGCTGGTCTCCACGCCGGTCAGCCGCGACTGGTCCATCGACTGGAAGGGCCCCATCGTCTTCGACTGGGACACCTACCTGGTGGGCCTGATGTCCGGCTGCGGCTCCGGCGAGCTGGCCAGGTACAACTTCGAGGCGGTCAGCGAGCCGATCAAGCGCCTCGGCTTCGTGCCCAACTACGTGATGTCCCACGGGGCCACCTCACTGGATCGCTCCATGCCGCCGCTGGGCGCCTACCTGGTGCTCAAGCACGAGCGGCTCGCCCCGGATCTGCCCTGGCTCAGGACCATGTACCCGCTGTTCGTCCGCTGGCACCGCTTCTGGATGAAGCGGCGCGACGGCAATCGCGACGGGCTGCTCGAATGGGGCTCCGATCCGACGCCGTTCTACGAGTTCCCCGAGCTGGTGCCCTACAACCCGTCGCTGCGGCACGAGGCCATCTGCGCCAAGTACGAGTCCGGGCTGGACAACTCGCCGATGTTCGACGAGGTGACCTTCAACAAGGAGACCAACACCTTCGAGCTCACCGACGTCACCTTGAACAGCTACTACGCGATGGACTGCGAAGCGCTGGCGTCGATGGCGACCCTGCTCGGCAAACCCACCGACGCGGAACGCTACAGCCGCGAAGCGGACACCATGCGCAATCGGATCGACGCGACGCTGTGGGACGCGGAGCACGAGCTCTACGCCAACCGCCACTGGGACGGGCGTTTCTCCACGCGCTGGTCGCCGACCTCCTTCTTCCCGCTCATCGCCGGCATCGCCGATCCCGCCCGAGCCCGTCGCATGGTCGAGCGCCACCTGCTCAACGAGGCCGAGTTCTGGGGCCCCTACGTCATCCCGGCCATCGCCCGCAGCGACCCGGCCTTCGCCGACAACGACTACTGGCGCGGGCGGATCTGGGGCCCGTTCAACTTCCTCGTCGCCGAGGGGCTGCGCCGCTACCGCTTCGACGACATCGCGGCCGAGCTGGCCAAACGGGGCGCGGAGATGTTCCTGCGCAACTGGCGGGAGGACGGCGGCGTCTACGAGAACTACAACGCGGTCACCGGCGCCGGCGCCGACGTGTGGAACGCGGCCCGGCTGTACCACTGGGGCGGACTGATGGCGTTCGTCGCGATTCAGGAGTTGATCGACGTGGAGACCGGCGGTTTCCTGCGGCTCGGCTCGCTGGACTTTCCGGATGCGGGCGTGCGCGATCTGCGCGTCGGCCCGCATCGCTTCGATGTCAGCCTGTCCGGCGGGCCGCGCGGCGCGGGTCATCCCGAGCAGCCGGCCCTGCAGGTGACGCGCGATGGTGAGCGGTTCTGCGGCTGCACCTGCCGGGCGATCGTGCGCCTGCCGCTCGCCGGCAACGACACTCCCATCGAACTCTCGGCGGCAGCATCCGGGCGGCTCATGCTGGTCCGCGATGCCACCGCCGCGCGGCAGGTGCGGCTCAACGGCGACCGTTCGCTCACGATCGAGGAGACACCCGGCGGACTGGAATGCCGCTGGTAGAACGGGGTATGCGAAGGGAGTCGCTCAGGCGCTGATCGCGGCCGGCCAGGCGGCCTGCTCCGGCGGCGCGGACGCGGGCTCGACCTCCGTCCCGGTCGGCTCCGTGGCGGCGGCTGCGGGCCGGGCCTCGGCCACCGCCGGATCGCCGGCCGGGGCGACCTCATCGGCTGCCTTCGACTCCGCCGCGGCACTAGAGGCAATAACCTCCGGGACGGCCCGCCGGACAGCCTCCCCGGCGATTTCCGCGGCCATCCGCTCGTAGTCCCTGGCCCCGTTGCTGTCGGCGGCGTAATCGAAGATGGACTGCCCGTAGCTGGGCGCCTCGGCCAGCTTGATGTTGCGGCGGATGGCGGTCTCGAACACGCGGGCGTCGGCCCAGGGCACGTCACTTCCACGAGCCTTCTCGAAGAAGCTGCGGACGTCCTGCACCACTTCGGCCGCCAGCCGAGTGCCGGCTTCGTACATGCAGATGCCCACGCCGGCCACCTTGAGCCCGGGGTTGATCCGTTTGCCGACCAGCGAGACCGTCTCCAGCAGCTTGCCCAGCCCCTGCAAGGCCAGGTAATGCGGCTGCAGCGGGATGATCACCTCGCGGGCGGCGCACAGACCGTTGAGGGTCAGCACCGACAGCGACGGCGGGCAGTCCATCAGCACGAAGTCGTACGGCGGGGTCCGCCCCGGCACGCCGGCGCCGACATGCTGGTCCAGCAGATCGCGCAGCAGCACCTCGCGACCGACCACGCTGACCAGTTCCACCTCCGCGCCGGCCAGGTCGATGCTCGACGCCACCAGCCACAGGTTGTTGCCCGCCTTGCGCCGGCACTTGGCGATGCTGGTCGAGCCGGTCAGCAGCTCGTAGGTGCCCTCGCCGACTTCGGCCGGGTCGGCGCCGAGATGCAGCGACAGGTGGGCCTGCGGGTCCAGGTCGATCATCAGCACGCGATGACCCGCGCGGGCCAACGCCATGCCCACGTTGACCGTGGTGGTGGTCTTGCCGACTCCGCCCTTCTGATTGATGATGGCGATGCGTCGCATCGGACCTCCTTTCCCGATGGCTCGGCCGCGAAGCGGCTCGCAGGAGGTGAGCCTCGGCCTCCCTGCCGGTGGAGTTGTATCTTCTTGAATTATAAGACCCTTGCGGCCGTCTGCAAGGACGGGAAGGATGCCGCGCGGGGCTGTTTCGGACCGGAAGCCCCCTTTTCGCAATTCCAAAGAGATCCGGGTATAATGCGTATCTCCAGGGCGCAAAAGGCCTTGGGAGTCGCGGAGTCGAGATCTCACAACTTGTATCGGGAGTGGAACGGGCGGGGCGGCGGCTGCGCGCCGGGTGGGGTGCGGTGGCTTCGTTTTGGCTTCGTTTTCGGGGGCCAGACCGCGCGAAACGGGGTTTTCGGGGGCGAGAACGCGGTTTCGGTGGCTTCGATTCGTCAAAAAAAATGGCTCCGCTGCGCCGCCGCGGATGAGGGGCGGAGGCGGCAGCTTTCAATTCCAGCGTTGCGTCGTACTCGCACATCGCGGCACATGGGCGGCGTTCTCCCTGGGTGACGAACATGGACGGCGTTGCGATTGGCGGGATGGGGCCAAACGGCGCCGGGGCGGCAACGGGGCGGTGTGGAACCGCGGAGACGCTTAGCGCGGGCTCTGCCCGCAACCCAAGGAGTTTGGAACCGCAGAGACGCCGAG
>CAYVVX010000009.1:0-10917 GCA_964455315.1 uncultured Planctomycetales bacterium
AGCGGGGCGCCCGCGGAGAGGGTGTCTTGACTTCTCACTTCTTATAGGTGCGTCCTTCCAGGCATCCAGCACTGACCGCGTCCAGTCGCTTAACGCTGTGATGGTGATCCAGGCGGCAATGAGTTCGCCAACGGTCTCAGGCCGATCGCCGCAAACGTCCTCGCCCATGATCTCGCTTGCTCGGCGCATGGCTCGCACACAGCCGCCCTTGCCTCAGCAGAGGAAGCACTTCCTGCGACGGCAGTTCAAGTACCACTGATTGCGAGTGGAATCGTAACGAGGTAGGGAAGTGCGAGGCATCTTAGCGTCCGAGATCGCCGTTTGGCGTCCGAGCGGCAGGTTCGTCTGCTAGCTGGTACCCCTGCAAAACACCTGAAGTCAAGGACTTACGAATGGAGCCGATGGGAGTCGAACCCACGACCTCTTGCATGCCATGCAAGCGCTCTCCCAACTGAGCTACGGCCCCTCGAAGGAAGCTGACATCGTTCAATTGTCGCCTGTCGCTGGAGGGCAAACCACCCTCTCGCCACAGGTGTGGTCATTAGAACCGCCCCGCCCGATGGCGTCAAGGGCGATCTGAAGCCGTGGACTCGCCTCCCGGCGCTCACCGGCCGTTCGGGGGCGTGCTCAGCAGACGGGGCCGCCACCCTGTACAATGCCGCCATGCACGACGACACCGCCCCACCCCCGCCGGAGTCTCAGGTCCCCCGCCCTCGCCGGCCCCGGTACCGGGGCACGCACCCGCGGCGGTTCGAGGAGAAGTACAAGGAACTCGATCCGGCAGCCCATCCCGACATGCAGGAGCACGTACGGGCTCGCGGCAACACCCCGGCGGGCACACACATCCCGGTGCTCATGAGCGAGGTCATGGACGCGCTCCGGCCGGTACCCGGCGAGGTGGTCGCCGACTGCACGCTGGGGTACGGCGGCCACGCCGCGGAGTTCCTCCGCCGTACCGCACCGAACGGGCTGCTGGTCGGCTTCGACGTGGACGCCAACGAGCTGGAGCGCACCCGGTCGCGGCTGCTCGAACAGGCGGCATCCGAGCGGCTCAGCCTCCATCGCGGCAACTTCGCCGGTCTCGCCAATGCGCTGCCGAAGATCGACAAAACCGGCTACGACGTCATCCTCGCCGACCTCGGCGTTTCCAGCATGCAGATCGACAACCCCTCCCGCGGCTTCACCTACAAGCACGGCGGGCCGCTGGACATGCGCATGGACGACCGCATCCGGGCGACCGCGGCGGACCTGCTCGCCAGGCTTGCACCAGAGGAGCTGTCCGCGGTGCTGTGGGAGCTCGCCGATGAACCCGACCACGATCGCATCGCCCGCGCCATCGTGGCCCGGAGGGAGAAGCGCCCGATCCGCACCACCGGCGAGCTGGTCGACGTGGTCATGCGGGCCAAGGGCATCGACAAGCGGTCGCCGGATGAGCTTCATCCCGCGGCGCTGACCTTCCAGGCGTTGCGGATACTGGTCAACGACGAGCTGGGCAGCCTGCGCGAGCTGCTCCGCCTCGCGCCGTGGTGCCTGAACCCCGGCGGACGGATCGCCATCATCAGCTTCCACAGCGGCGAGGACCGCATGGTGAAACAGGCGTTCCGTGAAGGGCAGGCCGCTGGCATTTACAGCGCAACGTCCGACGGCGTGATCCGCGCGGGCGGTGACGAACGCCGGGCGAACCCGCGGAGCAGTTCGGCCAAGTTGCGCTGGGCCTTGCGGGCCCACGACGGAGGCGCCTGAACGCTTGCACTCAGCGATTGGGCAGGGCAACATACTGGGCGATGACACCGCCGGACACGGCCGGGGCCGACCGGTATCCCGATCTCCCATGACACTGGCTGGAGGCCGAAATGACGCTGCTCTTCGATCTGCTCTCGTACCTGACGCTGGGGCTGCTGCTCATCCCCGGGTTGATCGAGTTCTTCTTGAGGTCGCTCGGCGGATCGATGCCTTGACGCCGTGCGGCTGGATCGACCTCCTCCCGGCATCCGGCCCGACTTCCTAGGCACAGGCTCATCCGGCCCGAACCGGCAAGGAACCTTCACCTCGTGGAGGAAGCACTCCGCGCCGCCCGGCACAGTGCCCGTGATGCTATCTTGACCACACCGGGATCGACACCCACGAACAAGGAACTGCAACCATGATCACCACCCGCACGCCGGCCTCGACCGCACACCGCTTCGTCATCGTCGGCATTGGCATCCTTACTGCCTCGACCGTCGCATCGGCCGCTCCGGGCAAGCCGTTGAATCTCCGCTGCGAGTACCTCCCGTTCCCGCTGGGCATCGACGCGACCCATCCCCGGTTGTCGTGGGAGGTCAACGACGAGTCCCGCGGCGCAGTGCAGTCGGCATATCAGCTTCTTGTCAGCACCGATGCCTCGTTCGCCGGCAACGACGCGATCGTCTGGGACAGCGGCAAGGTCGAGTCCGACCGCTCCATCCAGGTGGCTTACGCCGGACGGCCGCTCGCCTCCCGCACCCGTTACCACTGGAAGGTGCGCACCTGGGACGGCGCGGGCGACGGTTCGCCGTGGTCAGAGCCGGGCTGGTGGGAGATGGGGCTGCTGTCCAAGGGCGACTGGTCCGCCCGCTGGATCACCATTGACGAGCAGAAGGCCGCGGACCCGCCGATGACCTGGGGGGACTGGATCTGGAACGAGAAGGCCCAGGGGGATGACCAGGTGGCGTACTTCCGGGCCGCGCTGGCAATCCAGGGTGCGGTCGAGAATGCGACGGTCAAGATTACCGCCGACAACGAGATGGTCCTTTTCGTCAACGGTCAGAAAGTCGGCGAAGATGGCAACTTCAGCGCGGTCAAGAAGTACGACATCGCCAGGCATCTCCAGGCAGGCACGAACATCCTCGGGGTCCGCGTCCGCAACGTGGACGGGCCCGCGGGCCTGCTGGCATCCTGCCGCGTCAGGCTGAAGGATGGCGGCACAATTGAACTCCGCAGCAGCGGCAAGGACTGGAAAACCAGCACCGAGGAGGTCGAAGGCTGGACCCAGCCGAACTTCGACGACGCCCGCTGGTCCCCGGCCGTGGTGGTCGGCAAGTACGGCGACGACCCCTGGGGCAAGCTTCACGAGAAATCGGGGCCGCGCCGCTCGCAGTGCATGCGGACCAGCTTCGACATTCCCAGGCAGGTGGCCCGGGCCCGCGTCTACGCCAGCGGGCTGGGGATCTACGAGCTGTCCATCAATGGTCAGCGCGTCGGCCAGGACTACTTCACCCCCGGCTGGACCCACTACCTCAAGCGGGTCCAGTACCAGGCCTACGACGTCACCGATCTCCTGAAGGAAGGATCGAACGGCATCGGCATGATGCTGGGCAACGGCTGGTGGTCCGGCGGGGTCGGCTGGTGGGTCAGCGCCGACCAGGTCGAACACAGCCATCTGCGCGGGCTGGCCCAGCTCGAGATCGACTACGCCGACGGCTCGCGCGCCACCATCGTCACCGACCAGACCTGGAGATCGCATCCCTCCCCGGTCGTCCGTGACACCTTCTACCACGGCGAGACCTACGACGCCCGGCTGGACATGGCCGGCTGGAGCACGGGCGGTTTCGACGCCTCCGGCTGGACTGCGGTCCTGGCTCTGGACGACATGCGCGACCTGCTGGTGGCCCAGCAGGCTCCAACCATCCGCGTCACCCACGAGCTCAAGCCCGTCGTGGTCAGCCAGCCGGACAAGGGCGTTTCCATCGTCGACTTCGGGCAAAACGCGGCCGGCTGGGTGAAGCTCCGCGTGACCGGCCCCGCCGGTACCGACATCAAGCTCCGCTTCGGCGAGGAGCTCGATCCCAATGGCCGGCTGTATCGTGACAATTACCGCGGTGCCCAGGCGACCGATCACTACATCCTCAAGGGCGGCGGCGAGGAGGTCTGGGAGCCGCGTTTCACCTACCGCGGCTTCCGCTATTGCGAGGTGACCGGCTGGCCGGGTGAGGACAAGAAACCGGCGCCCGCCGAGGCGTTCACCTATCGCGTCGCTCATTCGGCCCCGCCGCTCACCGGGAAGTTCAAGTGCTCGAACTGGCTGCTGAACCAGATCTACAGCAACACCCGCTGGGGTCAGCGATCCAACATGCACAGCGTTCCCACCGACTGCCCGCAGCGCGACGAGCGGCTCGGCTGGATGGGCGATGCCCAGGCGTTCGGGCCGACGGCCTGTTGGAACATGGACATGGCCCGCTTCTTCGGGAAGTGGATGCACGACGTGACCGACTCCCAGGCCGACGACGGGCACGTAACCGACGTGGCGCCGGTGACGGTCGAAGCCAACGCGGCCGCACCCGGCTGGGGTGACGCGGTGGTGATCGTGCCCTGGACCGTTTTCCGCTTTTACGACGATACCCGCATCCTGGAGGAGAACTACGCGGGCATGAAAGCATGGGTCGAGTACATGCGCGCCCACAGCGAAGGGGATCTCTACGAGCGCGAGGGCTACGGCGACTGGGTCGCGGTGGTCGAATCACCCAAGAAGCCGATCGGCTCGGCGTATTACTACTACTCGACGAAACTCCTCGCGGAAACGGCCAGCGTACTGGGCAGGAAGGACGACGCCGAGGAATACACCGCCCTGGCGGGCAGGATTCGCGATGCGTTCAACAAGAAGCATCTGGATAAGAACAGCAACTATCCCGGCGCGACCCAGACGGCCAACATCCTCCCACTCTATTTCGGCATCGTTCCCGAAGATCGCGAGCCGGCCGTCCTGGCCAACCTGGTCAACGACATCAAGGAGCGCGGCTACCACCTGTCCACCGGCTTCATGGGCACCACCTACCTGATGGTACTGCTTGGTGAGCGCGGCCTGGTCGATCCCGCCTGGCAGCTCGCCGTGCAGACCACCTATCCCTCCTGGGGCTACATGATCCGCCAGGGCGCGACCACCATCTGGGAACGCTGGGACACCGATAAGCGGGGCCCCTCGATGAACTCGCGCAACCACTTCGCCTTCGGCACCGTGGTGCAGTGGTTCTACGAACACCTGGCTGGCATCCAGGTCGATCCGGCCCATCCCGGCTTCAAGCGGTTCTTCCTGCGTCCCACGCCGGCCGGTGACCTGCAGTGGGTCCGCTGCTCCTTCGAATCCATGCACGGGGGGATCGTGAGCAACTGGCACCGCACCGAGCGCGGACTCACGCTGCAAGTGCACATCCCCGCGAATACCTCGGCCGAGCTGACCATCCCGCGGATGAACCTCCGCCCCCTGAATGGCGTCCTGCTGGACGGCAAGGTACTCTTCGACAAGGCTGCGGCGACCAGGGCCGGGAACGGCGAAGGGGTCGCCTTTCTGCGCATGGACAACGGATTTCCCGTCTTTGACGTGAAGGCCGGGCGCTACAGGTTTGAGATCGTGTACGGGGATTGATTGGAAGTTGGGCCTGAGCCTTGACTGCGCACTATTGTCTCGCTTCAGATTGTTCACCGACACGACACCAGACACCCGGAAGTTGCCAGCGAGTTTGACTCCACAGGCGTTCACGCATTCTCCTTGCCTTTGTGTCTTGCGGGCGATCCGGTATTCTGGCCCCCCGGGCAGGCGCCCGTATCCATCAGGAATACTCCGGAGATTGACCAGATGGCATTGCGAATCGGATTGATCGGTTGCGGCGGAATCGCCCGCGCGCATTGGAACGGTTTCGCCGCGACCCGCGGGCGGGCCGAACTGGTGGCACTGGCCGACGTGTCGGCGGAAAACCGGGCGTGGTTCAAGCAGCACGTCTCCGGCGCCGCCGAGTATGACGACTTCAACCAGATGATGGACAAGGAAAAGCTCGACGCGGTGGACATCTGTCTGCCGCATCACCTCCATCACCCGGCGATCATGAAGGCGATTTCGAAGGGGATGCACTGGATCTGCGAAAAGCCGCTGTGCATGACCCTGGATGAGGCCGCGGATATCGACAAGGCCATGAAGAGCAGCAAGCTCATCGGCATGTCCGCCCACAACCAGACCTTCTTCCCGGCGCTGCTGGAAGCCCGGCGCATCATCTCCGACGGCCAGCTCGGCGAGATCTACACCATCCTCTGTGAAGAGTGCTTCATCATGAACCTGCCGCCGGTCGGCGCCCTGCCCGGCACGCCGCCGTGGTGCCCGGTCGGGCCCGGCACCTGGCGCAGCGAAAAGGACAAGATGGGCGGCGGGGAGCTGATCGATACCGGCTACCACCCCACTTACCGCCTGCTGTTCCTTGCGGGCTCCGAGCCTAAGCGCATCGCGGCCATGACCGGCACCTACCGCAACAAGCACATGAACGCGGAGGACACCGCCACCGTCCTGATCGGCTTCGAGAACGGCGTGACCGGCATGATCCGCACCAGTTGGGCGTTGACCCTCCCGGCCGGGCATTCGTCCTTCCACGTCATCGGCGAGCGCGGGGAGTTGTTCGGCTCCGCCCACGAGCTGAACTGGAAGCCCAGCCGCTTTGGCGAGCCGGCGAAGATGACCTTCAAGGAAGTCAACACCTTCGAGGCTGAGATCGTCCACTTCGTCGAGTGCATCGAGAAGGGCCGTCCCCCGGTGCAGACCTACGTGGACGGCATCCGCGTGCTGCAGGTGATTCGCAAGAGCTACGACTTCGTCGAGGCCAACAGGGCAGCGATCTGAGACCAGGCGAACCTGGGTGCCTCTCCCCCAGACCGGGGAAGAGCGTCGACGCTTGACATCCCGGCAGCCCGCGAGTCTCCTGAAGCAGAGTAGTATCACCTGCATTCAGGAGCCCGCCATGATACGCCCTGACCTGAGCCGATCGAGCATTGCCGCCCTGCTTCTCTGCGCAACTTCAGTCATCGCCGCAACCGCCGTTCCGCAGCCGATCAATCCCGGCTTCGAAGCGTCCCAGCCTGACGGTACGCCCTCCGGCTGGACCATCCTCACCGGGCTCGACCCGCAAGCCTACGGCCCGCCGGCATTCGAGCATGACTTCAGCCCTGTCCGTCCCGCCACCGGTGCCGATGGCCGCGGCTCGCCGCACTGCCTGTCCTTTCCCGCCAGCGGGGGCTGGCTCTGCCCGGTGTTCACCCATCATGAAGGCAACCAGGGGCACAACGGCAAGCTCATGGGCAAGGCCGCCGCGTACCAGACAATGGAACTTCCCGCAGGCGCCTACCGCTTCGCGGCCTGGCTGCGCACCGCCGACGGCCACCTGTACGGTGCCGGTTTCAGCCTCGGCGTGAGCATCGGCGGCGATCCGCGCTACGCGAATGATGCCTCCACCGGCATCCGCTGGACAGCGAACGACCTGGCCATGCGGCGCAGCGAGCTCGGCTCCGTCCGTGGGCGCGGCGAATGGGCCCGTTACAGCACCGAGCCCTTTACCCTCGACGCTGCCGGCCGGGTCACGCTGTGGATTCGCTTCAACTACCTCAACGAAAACCAGTTTCTGGCCCGCTGGCAGGTCGACGACGTCAGTATTGAGCCGGTCATGCCGGGTGACACGACAGATTCGCACGAGCATCCCCCCTGCCCTCCGCCGACCGTCTACCGCGACAGGATGATCCCCGGCGACCTCGAAACGCAACTCATCGACGCGGGCGGATCGGAACTGGTTGACGCCAAAGAGGTTCGCCTGTTCCGCCGGGCACGGCACATCCCCACCGGCACGCAGGCGCGCTATCGCTTCGACCGCGCCCCCAACGATGCGCGCCTGACGCTGCTCATCGCCGCCGGCGGGGCCCTGGAAGCCACCGTGGCCGGGCATACTTTCCGGGTCGAGGGCGCCGACCCGCTTCGCCCCACCACCGTTGAATATGCGTTGCCCGCACACGCGGCAACTGACCAGGCCGGCCTCGAAGTCTCCATTCGAGCGACGGGCGATCGCCCCGGGCGGCTCTTCGAGCTCGAGCTCGGCGCGCCCTCCCGCTCGGCGATCCGGCTGCTTCACATCGAACAGGATACCGTCGCGGTCCCCTGGGTGGTGGGTTCCTGGGACGCCTCATCACGCGAATTCGTACGGCAGCGGCTGACCACATCCAACCCGGCCGGCCTCGCCACCGCGCCGCTCACGCCGAAAGGGCGCTGGCAGATCACCTTCGAGCATCAGCAGAAGCCGGGACACCGCTACTGGCTGATCCACGGTGCCATCGGCGGGCGATCCTCGCTCGATGTGGGCGGCGACGGCCTCGTTGACTGGATCTCCGAGAACAAGGGCGAGGAGATCGTTGACTTCGACGCCACCGATCTGCTCGTGCCCGGGTCCAACCTCGTGGTGCTGGACACCACCGGCGAGCACGATTTCGCCGCCCTGGTGGAAGTCTGCCCCGGCTCAACCGACCTGGCCTCGCTGCGCATCTCGTTCGACGGCAACGAGGATGCCCGCAACCTCACCCGTGTGATCCACAACACCTGGTTCTGGCTTCGGGAACTTCACTACGAGCCCAGCGGCTTCATTGACGCCTCCATCCCGCGCGGCAAGTGGTACAGCCAGTACTGGCCGGTGGACATCGGATTCGCATTGCGCGAGTGGGTGCGCTGGGGCTATCACGACGAGAGCCGCCGCTGCGCTGAACTGGTCAGCGGCCGCGGCTGGCATGGAGACGAGTCCAACCGCTCCGGCGGCGCGGACAATACCGGCGGCAACATCTTGGCCCGCGAGCTGGTGGAAGTCCTGCGCCGCTCCGACGCCGGTCCGCAACCCGATTCTAATCTGTGGAAGCGCGTCCGCCAGCACTGCGAGGAGGTCATCGCCAGCGCCGAGAAATCGCCGTTCGGCCTGATCCGCGGCACCAACTGGGAGAACGCCGGTAACCTCAAGCACGGCCCCTGCTACGCCCTGTCCACCACGCTGGGCGGCGCGGCGGGCCTGCGCAAGGCCGCCCTGCTGGCCGACGAGTGGGGCATGCACGACCTGGCCTCGGAATGGCGCGACGCGGCGAAGCACATCCGCGACAACGTGCTCGACAAGCTGGTTCTCAAGGAGGATCACCGCTGCCCCAGCGGCTTTGTGCTTCCCAAGGGCACATTCGCCTACGGGCTCCGCGTCGACGGCACCATCGAGGATCAGCCGCTGGCCGGCTATTTCTGGGCCGGCGGTGCCCCCGCCGACGTGGAGGGCTTCATCGCCGACGACCAGGAGTTGATGGCCGTCTACGACCGCACCCTCACCGCCGCCCTGCCGCTGTTCCCCAGGCGGACCACGCACATCGTCTCCGGTTACGCCGACTCATATGACGGCCCCGAAGCGTGCATGCTCATCGCCGCGCTGAGCGATCGCGTCGATGCCCTCGATGCCCTTATCGAGCCGCTGTTCCGGGCCACCGACTTTGAGCGCGATGCGGGGGAGGAGATCGCCGAATTGTCCCGCTGGGCGTACGGGGCGCCCAACTGGGTCGAGGACACCAACCTGGTCGGTGCCGCCAATTTCCTCTGGGGCGTGCGCGCTCTGGTGGGCATCGACGACCTGCTGGCCGACGGCCGGCAACTGCGGCTGGTGCCGCGCTTGCCGCGGAGCTGGAACCGGATGACGGTCAACGACTGGCCGGTACGCTGCCGGGACCGCGGTGGCAAACCCGCCTGGGCACGACTCGACTTTGATCTGCGTCGCGGTGACTTCATGGCCGACATGACCCTGCGGGCTGTTCAGGCTCCGCCCGCCGAGCCGGCTCCGGGCGTGACGCCCGCCGGGCGCCCGGCATCAGCCCCTTCGGAACCCGGGCTGACCGGCGTCCGTGTCCGCCTCGGCCCGTTCGCCGACACCGGCTCATCATGGCTGGCCACCGTGGATGGTCGCCCGGTCGAAGCAAAGCCGGAGCTGAGCGGCGATGCGGCCTGGATCTGGATCACGTGCGACCTGGCCGCCGATCCGATCACCATCCGGGCCCGAGCCGAGCGAGCCCGCTGACCTCGCGTGCCCTGAACGGCCGTCATGCCGGTCACCGCGCATGGAAAGGCCGATCGACGGACTGACTCACCGCCGATCGGTCTGAAAGTGCATCAGTTGCACGACTCAACCGCTTACGGCTGATCCGCGCAATTCGGGTTCGGCGCCACCGCGTGAGGAACGTCCGGGGCCGTGGTGCAATTCTTGAAGAACGCGAAATCGGTCTGGTCGGTTTGCCCATCCGGTGTACCGGTCAACTGATCGAGGCAGGTGCAGAAGTCCGAGAAACCGAAGTCATCGAGACAAAGCTGGAACCGGGCGAAATCAGCCTGGTCAACATCGCCGTCGAAATCGGCATCGGCCCGCGGATCACCGCAGACCACCGCCGGCGCCAGGCTGAACTCATCGCGGAACCAGAAGTTGCTCTCGCATGAGAACTTGTCCACCGTCTGCACCGCGGCGAAGTTGAGCTGGTTGGGGCTCTCCATGTCGCCGTTGACCAGCAGGTTGGGCCCGCCGCCCTGGCTGACCGTCACGCTGTCCAGGAGCAGTTCGACGCCGCTGTTGGTCGTCACGGGCAACGCACCGGATTTGAACACGATGGTGGCGATGCTGCCGGTGGGCGTGATGGTCTGGGACCGCGGCCCATCGGGGCCGGCATCCGCGGGATCGCTGCTGCTGACCAGCTCCCACTCAAACGAGCCGCTGGTCATTGACTTGCGCCGCAGCTTGTAAGGCGAGTTCCCGTTGGCGTTGTCGGGGTAGTCGTCGGCCTCGAAGCCGCTGAACGGCCCGTCCAGGATCACGAACTCGAACCAGCTCGAGGTGTTACCGGTCTTACCCTTCCAGTAGAACGAGTAGTCCAGCGGAACGCCGGGCGTCACCGGGATCTCCTGGTGGAAGCCGCCGCTGCCGAAGCTGTTGCTTTCGGCGCCCTGGGTGTCCAGGAACCAGTGCAGGGCGTTGGTCCCACCACCCGGGGGCAGATCCTTCACCAGGTTCAACGCCGTTGACTCACTCAGGTCGTAATCCCAGTTGGTTGCGTCATACGCCACCGCGACCTCGTCGGGGTTCACGTCCTCACCCT
>CAYVVX010000009.1:10927-22002 GCA_964455315.1 uncultured Planctomycetales bacterium
CCAACCCGCCCCCCACGGCTGCCAGACCGGCACGGTCGCAGGCAGGCTGCGGCGGATCTGGAAATCGCGATGGCTGAGGCAGTCCGACAGTCGATAGGTACCGCGCGGAGCGCACCCCAGGTCGAAAGTCGCCAGCAGGTCATCCCCGTCCGGCGTCAGGTTAGCCCCCGGGATGGTCTTGACCTCGCTGCCGGGCCGGCCCATGTTCAACTCCACCGCGACCAGCGAGGCCGCGCCGGGACCGATGATCCGAAGTTCCACCGGCCCGGTCGGGTCGGTGACGAACGCCGGCGATACGGTGTAGGCCGAGGCCGGGCAGGCCAGTTCGAACTGACCGGCAAGCTGGGCCCCCAGGCATGGCGTGCCCTGCGTGGTCACCAGCGTGTAGTTGCCGATCTGCTTTCCGGTGACGTCAAAGGTGACGTCCATGCTCGTCTCATTCGGGCCGGCGCCCACCACCACCGAGGTCGCGTCGATCGACGGACCGCCACCGGGCGGCACAAGCTGGACTCCCGTGACCAGTTCCAGGAAGGTGCCGGTTACGGTCAGGACCACAGGCCCGGTATTCTCCGCGGAAACGGGAAGAATCGTCGCGGTGGTATGCTGCTGCTCGCACATCGGCGGGGGCACGCTGAAGAAGTAGTTGCCGCGCGTCGAATCCTGGTAGATCAGCGTGTTGTCGCACACGGTCGCCTGGGCGGCGTCCTCGAAGTCGCCGTTGACAACGAGGTTGGGACCGCCGTTCTGGCGAACCTCGACGTTATCCCAGTAGGTGTCGAACGAGCCGGGGGTTCCGGTGAAGGGAACGTGGCCGGTCTTGAGCACCACCGTGGCGATGTTGCCCGTCGGGGTGATGGTCTGCGGCCGCGGTCCGTAATCACCAATATGGGCCGGCTGGTCGTGCGTCCATTGCGTCCACCCGACCGAGCCCGGTCCGCTGACCTGCAGAGAACGCAACTTGTACGGACTGTTCATCATGTTGGCGCTTTCACTGAAGGTGTCGGCGTCGACGATGTTGAACGGCCCGTCGATCAGATAGAACTGCACCCAGTAGGGCCCCTCCTGCCACTGGGCCGTGAACAAGACAGAGTATTCCAAAGGCACTCCGGGCTGGACGGTCAATTCCTGGTAGATCCCGCCGTTGCCGGCACTGTCGGTGGTCGGGTAGTCCAGCTCCGCGACGAACCAGTGAAACGGGATCGTCCCGCCGGCGGGCAGTGGATAGGGATCCAGGTTGATCAGCGTATCCACGCTGTCGGTATAATCCCAGTTGGGCGAAGCGTAGTGCTTGTTGGGCGGGTTCTGATCCGCGCTGCGAATCAGCTTGTCGCTCCAATCGGTGGCCCAGTGCGTCCAGGCACAGGTTTGCCCCCAGGCATTCGCCGCGAACAGGAGGCACGCGGCGCCGGCCGCGCTGATATTCAGGAATCTCCGCATCTTCACATCCTCCTGGATTGATCCAGCCCGCGGGAGTCAGTGACAACGAGCCCGCGGCCCGACCGGCAGAAAACCTGGGACAGGCAGGTGTCGATGGGATCGACGACGTGCACGTCATGCCTGCGTACGGGCTCGAATGAAGACGGTCGAGGCCCGAGATCAGAGCCGCCGCCAATGAGAAACCAAGTCCGCGACACAAGCATCCGGCCGATGATGAAGATTATAACAGGAGACTCAGGCCAGGCCACATCCGAGCTTCGCGGCGGCAACTGGATTCGCTGGACCTGAGCCCTGCTTACACAATTCAATCCTGATCCGCAAAGCCCGGGAAAGCGCAAGAAAACGGGGTGCGCCGGCGGTCACCCGCGGGACACACCCCTGACTCGATTCAGGTGGCGGACCGAAAGAATCGCCCTATCGGCGTCGCCGGCGTCCGATCATGGACAACATCATCGCGGCCATCATGGCCGAGGCCTCGGCCATCCCGGCCCCACATCCCGGTGCTGCCGGGGGCGGATTGTTGGCAGGTGGATTGGTGCCCCCCCCGCCATTGTCGCCACCACCGTTACCCCCGCCGCCGGTATCACCGCCTCCTGTGTCACCGCCACCGGTATCACCACCACCCGTGTCGCCACCGCCGGTATCTCCACCACCGGTGTCGCCACCGCCAGTATCTACGCCACCCGTATCCCCGCCGCCAGTATCGCCGCCACCGGTATCACCACCGCCGGTATCGCCACCGCCGGTATCGCCGCCTCCTGTGTCACCGCCGCCAGTATCGCCGCCACCGGTATCACCACCGCCTGTATCTCCGCCGCCTGTATCGCCACCACCCGTTCCGCCGCCGGTGTCGCCGCCACCACCACCGGGAGGCGGACCACCACCGCCACCCCCGCCGCCACCTCCGTCACCGGAGCCGCCGATAACGGTCAGCGTAAAGGCACCGGGCGTCCCCAGGTTCCCGTGATCGGGGGTATTGGTCCACAGATAGCCGATGCCCGAATCACCCGTCGAGAAGGTGTACACCCCGGCCGGCACATTGCCCACCGAGCGCATCTTGAGCGTGACCAGCGTCGAAGGGAAGTTGCTGGCGTCGACCTTGTTGATGAACTTGAAGTAGCCCAGCTCGCGGTCGGTGCAGAGCAGTTCACCATCCGCCGGATCAGGCGTGATCGCATCAGAGGAGCCGAATGTCGCTCCATGCGTTCGTGTCGGAGCCGCGTACGCGAACAGGTTGGTTTGGGAGCAGGTGATGGTGAACTGCAGGCCGTCCAGCGAAATGTTGCTGTTGAGCCGGACGGTGAAGTCCATCTCAATCGGGCCCGCCGGTACGATGGCCGAGTTCGCCCCCCCGCTGAGCAGATCCAGCGAGACCTGGGAACTCTGGGCCAGCAACGGACCCGTGACCGCCACGACCGCGAAAGCATGCCACCTGAGACTACGCATGGGGAACCTCCTGGCTATCCGCCATTATTCTACAATACGCCAAGTGGGAAAGTGGGAGGGAACTGGCAAATCTGACCATTTGCGTGGCCATACCCCCCAGAATCCTCACAGTTCATCGGGTCGAGGGCCCTGGCACATAACCCTCCCCCGGCCGGCCTCGAAGGTCCGGTAACCGCCGGCTTTCGCCCCCGTTGCCGTGGCCGCGGGGACTCCGTATAGTAGACGCGACGAATTCGACCCCCCGACCCCTCTCCAGGTCAGGTTGTCCTATCCTGAGGTGCCGCTGAGCGGTCGGGTTCTGCGCCAATCGAGGAGACCAGGAATCATGAGCGCACATGTCGCCGTAGTCGGGGCCACCGGAGCGGTCGGCCAGGAGTTTCTGCGGGTTCTGGAACAACGCAAGTTCCCCCACGACCGGATCACGTTTCTGGCGTCGGCCCGGTCGGCAGGGAAGTCACTGACCTTCGGCGGTAAGCAACACACCATCCGGGAACTCACCGAGAAGAGCTTCGAGGGTGTGGATATCGCCCTGTTCTCGGCCGGCGGCTCGATCAGCAAGCAGTTCTGCCCCATTGCCGCCAAGGCCGGCGCGGTAGTCATCGACAACTCCTCGGCGTTCCGCATGGACCCGGAGGTGCCCCTGGTAGTGCCGGAGGTCAATCCCGAGGACGCCTTCAAGCACAAGGGCATCATCGCCAACCCCAACTGCTCTACCATCATCATGGTGGTGGCGGTCGCACCGCTGCATCGGGCCTGTCCCGTGGAGCGGATCGTGGTCAGCACCTACCAGTCGGCCAGCGGGGCCGGCTACCAGGCCATGGTGGAGCTGCAGGAACAGGCCGCGGACGTGCTCGCGGGCAAGATGGTCACCCCCAGGGTGCTGCCGCATCAGATCGCCTTCAACCTCTTCAACCACAACTCGAAGGTCACCGAGAACGGTTACAACGAGGAGGAGGTGAAGATGGTCAAGGAGACCCGCAAGATGTTCCACGACGACCGCATCCAGGTCACCGCGACCTGCGTGCGCGTCCCGGTCATGCGGGCCCACTCCGAGTCGATCAACCTGACCTTCTCGAAACCGTTCACCGAGCAGCAGGCCCGCGAGGTGCTGAGCAAGGCTCCCGGTGTCCGGGTCATCGACGATCGTCAGAAGAATTACTTCCCCATGCCGCTGGAAGCCAGCGACGGAGACGATGTCCTCGCCGGCCGCATCCGCCAGGACATCAGCCAGCCCGACGGCCGGGGCATCGATCTGTTCGTGAGCGGCGACCAGCTTCGCAAGGGGGCGGCGCTGAACGCGGTACAGATCGCGGAACTGCTGGCGTCACGCTAAGGCGCCCGAATGATGAGGCTTGCGCGAGCCTGAAGCGATTCTGAGATCGGCGCAGGCGCGGACCTGCGTGGCCCCGGGGGACGGTCGCCCATGAACCATCCAGCGGCAGTCATTCTCGTCGTGCTGGCCGGCGCGCTTCCGGGCGCCGCCGAGACGGGCCCCGGCCTGGTTCCCGTACAGTTGACCCTGGTCGACGACCAGGCCATCGGCTACGCCACCTTCCAGAGCCTCAATCAGAAGGTGGTCGCGAACAACAACGGCATCTTCATGACCCACCTCCGGCGGCGCAACGCGAACTACACCGCCCAGCAGTGGCGTCTCAGCCAAAGCACCGATGGTGGACTCCGTTTCTCCACCATCTACGAAGCCACCGACCCCACCAATCCCCCCGTGCTGGAGACCGACGAGCAGGACAATCTCTACCTGGCCCGCCCCGAACTGAGAGGCGGACAGGGCTGGATCTACCTGTTCCGCGCCGACAAGTCCTACCAGGATCCCCGCCGCGTGATGTTTCCCCGGGCGGCGGGTGACAAGTACAGCTTTCTCCGCGATGGTCCCCGCGAACGATTCTACTATGTCTCCAACTCCCGAATCCTCCACGCCATCAATCCCGACGGCACCCTCGCCTTCGAACGCGAGCTGTTCAACCGCGGGCAGACCGCCTACATGGAGTATCCCCACCTTGCCCTGGACCAGCGCGGCGGCCTCCACCTGGGCTGGACCACCCAGAAGCGGGGTGTCTATCTCTACTGGGACATCCACACCATGTCGTCTGACGACGGCGGGCAGACCTGGCGCACGCTGGGTGGCAAGCCGATTGACCTGCCCGCCGACCCCGACCATCACGGCATCACCCAGCGGGTCACCCGCGACGACGAATTCGATACCGCATCCTTTCTCGCCAGCATGATCGCTCTCGACGGCAAACTGCACATGTTCTACCTCGCCCAGACCAAACCTCAGTTTCGCGAGCACTATTTGCGGCTCGACCTCGGCACCGGCGAACGCGACGTGGACCTCTGGCCTGCCTTCGGCGGACAGAGAATCTCCTTCGTCAACCTTGACGGATTCTTCGTCGCCGGTTCCGAGCGGGAGCACCCGACCCTCTACTGCGTCTCGAACTGGCGCGACCACATTGCCTGCATCGCCAGCGACGACAACGGCCGAAGCTGGTATGACTACGCGGTTTCCAACGAAACCATGCCCACCTACGCGATTGGCGGCTGCCGCACGGTGACCGCGGACGGCCACATCATCGGCAGCTTCACGTCCTGCCCCGGACGGGCCAACGCGCTCGAGCCGACATCGAAGGTCTACTTCTTCAAGATCAAGGCGGGGGTGTGCTCGGTCCTGGACGCCCGGGCGAAGTTTGAGGACGGCGTCGTCTCTGTTGACTTCTCCGGCGTGCGCGGGAAGCCGGTCCAGATCCGCTTCCGCAACCAGGCGGGCGCCTGGAGCGACTGGGGCGAATACGAAAACCCGCTGCATGCGCGGATTCCCGTGCTCCCGACCCACTTCCAGTTGAAGAGCGGCATGGGAACCGAATCCAGCGTGTTTCCGCTGCGCCCCGCGCAGCGTTAAACAGGCGTCATCCGGCTCGCACGACCTGCAACCGTCGGATCGTCAGTGAAGGATGATCCAGCCGTTGTTCGCCGGCGCTTCCGCACTCACCGCGGGCGGCTCTGCCTTGCGGGATCCACCCAGTCGTACCGCCAGTTCCTCGTGCCCCTGCACCGCCGCGAGGCGCGCCGGCGTCAATCCGCGATCGTCGCGCACATCGCGCCCGCCGCGTCCGGCCAAGACCACCGCCACCTCGGTGTGACCCCGTTCCGCGGCCAGATGCAGCGGCGTGCGCCCGTCCTGGTCGCGCAGCTCCGGCAAGGCACCAATCCCCAGGAGCGTCTCGACCATCACCCGGTCGCCCTTCATCGCGGCCAGATGCAGCGGCGTCCGGCCTTCCGCGTCGGTGTCATTGACCAGCGATCGGGTGACCAGGTACGCCACCACCTCGCGCTCACCGGCGTCAACGGCCACATGCAGGGCGGATTGCCCTTGCTGGTCGGCCAGGTTGACGCGGGCGCCTCCCTCCACCAGCGTCCTCACCGCCTCACGGTGCCCGTGCGACGCCGCCAGGTGCAGCGCGGTCGCCCCGCGATCATCAACCGCGTTGGCCAGAGCGCGCTCGACCAGGAATGAAAGAGCCCTGGTTCGGCCCAGGTCAGCCGCCAGGTGCAGCGGGGTGAACCCTCGCGGGGTCCGCGGATTGACCTGGGCACCGGCATCAACCAGAACACGAAGCAGGCCGGGCTGATCACCGGCGGCGGCATAGTGCATCGCCGTCCAGCCGTCCGCATCCGCCGCGTCGATGTCGGCGCCAAGGTGGATCAGCTTCTCCAGCGCGGCACCATCGGCCGCGATCACGCAGCGCATCAGCGGGGTGATGCCGCGCTCGTCGGCATGGTCCAGACGGCTCTTCCAGTCCGCGATGGAAGCGACGACGCCGCGGGCCCTGTCCGCCGCCTGTTCACTCTTGGAAAGATAGGTGACCACCGCTTCGCCGGTGGGCATCAGGTCGACCTGCCAGTCGATCGACTTGGACACGCCCAGGCGCTGCGGGTCGTAGCGACTCAGCTTCGACGCCAGCGTGGCGGCCTGCTCGGCCCAGTAACGGTCATCGCGACGCACGATCACCGGCGCCGGTCCGGCAACCACCGGGGCGGCTTCGCGATGCACATCGGCCGGTTTGGGAGCGTCGATCCGCTGCCAGCCGGGTCGCGCCGGGGTGAACACGGGCGGCGTGGCCTTTGCGATCGCCGGCACCGGCTTCGCTGTCGTCTCAACCCGGGCTGCCGGGGGCGACGGTTGCGCAGCGGCCGGCTGAGCGACCGGCGCCGCGGCTGCCGGCACCTTCGACGGTGTATAGGTCGAGGTGATCAATGGCGCCGCAGTCGGCTGCCTGACCGGAGCGGGCGCGGCGACCACCTCCGGACCCGGAGGGGTCACCTCGGCGCGCAGTGTTCGCGGCGCCGGAGCCGCCTCGGCGGAGGCTCCCGCCGACGCCACGGCTGCCGGCACCTCCGCAGGAGCCTGTCCCAGCGCGATCATCTGTTCCGGCGTGAGCTGGTACTTGTCGATCAATGCCTGCACCTTGGGCTGGTCGGGATTCAGGGCCAGCGCCCGCCGCCAGTCGGACAAAGCCATCGCCCGCAGCTCGATGCGATCCTGCCCCTGGGCGTACATCGCCATGCGGGCAGCGCCCAGCCCGATGTGGGCCTCCACCAGTTCCGGGTTCAGCTCGGAGGCACGCCGATAGTGCTCGGCTGAGGGAGCGTACTCCCTGGCCTTGAACATGCACAAGGCCAGCCGTTCGTGCGCTTCGGCCAGCGACGGATCCAGTTCCACCGCCCGTGCCAATGCCATGCGGGCCACGTCGACCCGGTCCTGCTTGAGCATGGTTCTGCCGGCTTTCATCAGCACGGTCGGCTGGCGGGTATCGAGCAGCAGCGCCTGCCGATAGGCGTGGACCGCCTCAGGCAGCAGCCCCTGGGCATCACGCACGTCGCCAAGCCCCACGAAGGCCAGCGGATCAGTCGGCGCGAGCCGTGCAGCCTGGGAATAGGCCTCCCCGGCATCGCCCAGCAGCTCAGCCCGGACGCACGCGTCAGCCAGCCGCATCCACGCGCCGGCATCCTCCGCCGGCATCTCGCAGGCAACGCGATACGCCTTGACCGCGTCCATTTTCCAGTTCAAACGGTCGTACATCCGGCCGACCGCGAGTGCATCCTCGTACCGGTTGAGGTCCAGCCGCAGGGCGGCGGCGTACGCCCTGGCGGCCTCCTCCCACGCCTCTTCACGCTCATAAGCCTGGGCGAGCGCGGACCGCGCCTCGGCCGAGCCGGGGTTCGTGTCCACCGCCTGCACATAGGGGCGAATGGCGGCGCCCGGCGCGTCCGGCCGCACGTCGGGCCGGCCCTGGTCCTGCGGCCGGGCCAAACCCGGTCCCTCGGAACGAGAGCACCCGGCCCCAAAGGTCGGCAGTAGAACCAGGACGGTGGCGGACAGGCTGAGCATCAGAGCGGGCTGTCGCATCGTGCACATGCGGAATTCCTCCATCAGGCATGAACCGGCCCCGGTCCTCATCGTGGTCGCGAGCCGGACAAGATATTCCTTGCCGCTTTTATCGGAATCATCGGCCAACCCGTCCAGTGAAGCTGACGACTTCGCTTTGACCGCAACAAGATTGGACTGGCATCGCCATGCGGTCATAATGCCTGCCGACGGCGGCGATCGAAGCGGTCCTGTTCGAAGTCACCGGTGTTTCCTGCCTGGGAGCGCGACCATGCCTGACCGGTTTCCTGGTTCACCCGGCTACCTTAAACATCTGACGTCATTGATGTTGGCACTGCTCGCCCTGATGCCCGCCCGGAGCCCTGGCGAGCAGACCTGGCAGGATCATATCCTGACTGTGCCCTATCCCGGCCCCGCCGCGGACGGAGCGGAGCGGATCGTGCGACTGGACGAGCTGCCGCTCAAGCAGACAAACCCGCTCCGCTCCCGTTACCTTTTCTCCTTCACGGTCGACGGCGTCCACAGTGACAGGCTCCTGGACGCGTGGCGGCGCGAATCAACAGAGACAACGCCTGACCCCGACCGTCTTTACATCACGGCCACCTGGGCGCACCCGGCCAGCGACCTGCGGCTCCAGTGGCAGGCAACCCGACTGTGGGAGCAACGGATCCATTCAACACCCGCTCCATGAAGCTATCGAGGTGGAAACGCGGGCACTGAAAACCCCATTACGTATTTCGTCCTCTCCGCCTCCTTCGCGACTTTGCGGTTCCATCAGGACCATTTCGGAGCATTCTCCCGATGACTGATACCTGGACACTCACCGAGGAAAGGTTCGACCTCGCCTCCGCCCGCGCCTATGAAGGCCTGTTCACGCTCGGCAGCGGCTACCTCCACCTGCGCGGTTCGCTCGAGGAGGGGCTCAGCAGCGCCCCGCAGAACCTCACCTACACGCGGATGCCGGCCAATGTCACCAGCGAGAAGTTCGCCGAAACGCCCTCGCGCTGCGGAATGTACGTCCCCGGCGTGTTCGGGAAGCATCCGCTGCTCAACAACGAGATGATCAACCTGCCCTGCGTGCTCGGGCTGGTGCCGGTCATCGCGGGCGAGCGGCTGGACCTGGCCACCTGCCAATTCAGCGACTACCGAAGAACGCTGGGCCTGCGCCGGGCGCTGCTGACGCGGACGCTGCGCTGGCAGCCGCGGATCGGCGGCGAGGTCACGGTGTGCTTCGAGCGATTCGTCGACGCGGCCCATCCGCACCTGATCGTGCAGCGCCTGCGGCTGACGCCCGACCGCGACATCGAGTTGGACGTGCTCGCGACCATCGACGCCGACGTGCGCACCAATGGCTACGATCACTTCATCGGCGCGGACCTCTCCCAGAACGACCGCGGGAACCTTGCCTGTCGCGTCGAAACCGATGGCCGGGACACCATCAGCATCGCCTCCCGGCTGAGCGGGCCCTTCGACCGCTGGACGTTCGCCCCCGGCGAACGGGCGGCCGGTCTGAGCGCGGACGGGCCGGCCCGCTCGGGACAGACCATCGTGATCGAGAAGCGCACCGCCGTGTGCACCAGCCGCGATCTGCAGCCGGTCTCGCCTGAGGATGCGCTCAACGCGATCACCGCGCACAGCTACGAGGAACTCCTCGACGCCCACGCCGCTGAGTGGCAGCGTCGCTGGGACCGCTGCGCTATCGAGATCGAAGGCGACGACGAGTCGCAGCTTGCCGTGCGGGCGGCCCTGTTCCATCTGCTGCGGGCCCACGTCACCGGCGACGACCGCGTCGCCATCGACGCCAAGGGCTACGCCGGCGAAGCCTACTGGGGCCGGTTCTTCTGGGATTCGGAGATCTATCTCCTTCCGTTTTACCTCTACACCGACCCCCCGCGGGCCCGGACCCTGGTCGACTTCCGCGTGCGCACCCTGCCCGGGGCCCGGGCCAACGCCGCCCGTTACGGCTACCCCGGGGCCCGCTACGCCTGGGAATCAGATGCCGCCGGCATCGACTGCTGTCCCAACTGGCAGTACGGCGATCACGAGGTGCACGTCACCGCCGACGTGGCCTATGCCTTCGCCCACTACGCCCGCGCCACCGGTGACACCGCTTACCTGGGCGGCGACGCCGCGACCGTCCTGGTCGAGACCGCCCGCTACTGGATGGCCCGCTTCGACACCCGCCCCGGCGACGACTATCCCAGCCTGCTCGGCGTCATGGGTCCTGACGAGTACACGCCCATCTCCAGCAACAACGCATTCACCAACGGCATGGTCGCCTTCGCCCTGGCCCTGGCGGCCGAACACGGGAAGGCGGCCGGAGCAACCGACGCCGAGCGCAGCGCGTGGCGAACGGCGTCGGAGCAACTGCCCATTCTGCGCACCCCCGACGGGCTGGTGCTGCAATGTGAGGAGTTCCCCCGCCTCGCCGAGCCGCGTTTCGAGGAGCGCTGGAAGGATCGCAATCGCACCTTTGCCTCCCAGGTTTCCCAGGAAAGGCTCTATCGCAGCAAGTGCCTCAAGCAGGCCGACACGCTCATGCTCATGCTGCTTCAGCCCTGGCGCTTCACCGGCGCCGAGATCCGGAAAGCGTGGGACTACTATGTGCCGTACACCACCCACGATTCATCGCTGTCGGCCGGGGCTCATGCCATTCTCGCCGCGCGGCTCGACAAGCCGGAGGAGGCATGGTCGTTCTGGGAGCATGCCCGGGCCATCGACCTGGACACCGCGAACGGCGGCGCCGCCGAGGGTATCCACATCGCCTACGCCGGTGCGGTCTGGCAGATGG
>CAYVVX010000010.1:0-12150 GCA_964455315.1 uncultured Planctomycetales bacterium
CGCCAACGCCACGGCCAGGCGAGTACGCCTGGCCGTGCCACCCGAATCCGCGCCCGCCGAAGGTGTCGCAGGCCCCCGTCCTGCGGGGTCCCGGCCGGGTCATTTACAACCCGGGCACCCCGCGGTACCATACCCGGTCTGCCCACTCGGCGTAGCGGGGCATAAGGTTAGGATTAAGTTTGGGTGTGAGTCCCCGGACGAAAGGACGTCTCTCGGTATGATCAAGGTCAAGTCGCGCGGCAACGAGTCGCTGGATCAGATGCTCCGTCGCTTCAAGAAGATGTGCGAGAAGGAGGGGCTGACCAAGGAAATCAAGCGCACCGCGTACTACGAGAAGCCCAGCGAACGCCGCCGCCGCCGCCTCCGCAAGAGCATCAAGCGCGAGCAGAAGGTCGGCGTTCCTGCCGGTCCGGCCCGCCGTCGCTGAGCGGATCATCGTACTCACCGGGAGCCCGCGCTCCCGGCGGGTCGAGCCCGCGCGGGGGGCCGCACATCACCTTCCGCCCAACCGGCCTGCCCACCGCCTGATACCGGCCCGGCCTGGTCGATCCACCTGACTCCAGCCCCCCTTGACACCCATCAAATTCTATTAGACGCTGTGGGCCCAAATTCATTGGGAGCGGTTGCCGACATGGCGTGGCGGCGACCGGTCGAGACGCGAAGTACCCTCGCCAGTTGTGGTTCTCAGCGAGAGAAGCCGATCCATCATCAGCGGATGCTCCGTCCACCGGCCATGAGCGACACGAATGCGTTGACCACTCGAGTCATCGCCGGTCCGGAGGATCTCAAGGCAACTTCACCCGTTTGCAGGAGATGCAGTTCATGATCAGTTCCAGGATGACCAGACGAATCTGCGGGCTCATGGGCCTGGCGACCATCGGGGTCGTGCTCGTCGCCGCCGTGCCGCTGCTGGCCCAGGCGACCGACACCGCGATCGCACCGGCAGCGGACGAACCCGCGCCGGCGATGCAGCCGGGCGGATCGGAAGGGGCGGCGGACACACTCGCGGCCCGCGACGTCTCCCTGCCGTGGCTCTGGTGGCTGGCCCCGATCTGTGCGGTGGTGGCGCTGGTCTTCGCCCGGAAGTTCTATAAGGAGGTCCGAGAGTCCGACCCCGGCGACCCGGAGATGCAGGAAATCGCCGGCTACGTCCGCGAGGGGGCCATGGCCTACCTCAAGCGGCAGTACATCATCGTCACCATCGTCTTCATCGTGCTCGCGGCGATCCTGGCCTGGATGGCGTACGGGCTCAAGGTTCAGAACGGCATCGTCTGGTTCGCCTTCCTGACCGGCGGCTTTTTCAGCGGCCTGTGCGGGTTCCTGGGCATGAAGACGGCCACCCTGGCCAGCAACCGCACCGCCGCCGGCGCCCGTCACAGCCTCAACCGGGGGCTGGTGGTCGCCTTCCGGGCCGGCGCGGTGATGGGCCTGGTGGTGGTCGGCTTCGCCCTCATCGACATCACCGGCTGGTTCCTGGCCCTGAAGTACTTCACCAAGCTGGATCTCAGCCACATCACCGTGATCATGCTGACCTTCGGCATGGGCGCCTCCACCCAGGCCCTGTTCGCCCGTGTCGGCGGCGGCATCTACACCAAGGCGGCCGACGTCGGCGCCGACCTGGTCGGCAAGGTCGAGGCGGGCATTCCCGAGGATGACGCCCGCAACCCGGCCACCATCGCCGACAACGTCGGTGACAACGTCGGCGACGTCGCCGGCATGGGCGCCGACCTCTACGAGTCCTACGCCGGTTCCATCCTCTCCACCGCCGCCCTCGGCGTCGCCGCGGCATTGGCCCTGTTCGGCATGGAGGACCAGAAGGTCACCATGGAGGCGGCCATGAGCTTCGTAGCCGCACCGATGGTCCTGGCCGGTATCGGCATCCTCCTGTCCATCGTCGGCATCTACATGGTCAAGACGAAGGAAGGCGCCAGCATGGCCGAGCTGATGGGCGCCCTGGGCAGGGGCATCAACGGCAGCAGCATCATGATCGCGGTCGCCGCCCTGCTGGTCTGCTATGTGCTTCTCGGAGGCATCCAGGTGAAGGATGCCGCCGGCGAGGTGCTCTACGAAGTGAGCTGGCTGGGCATCTGGGGCAGCATCGTCAGCGGTCTCTTCGCCGGCGTGATCATCGGCAAGGCCACCGAGTACTACACCAGCTACGACTACCAGCCCACCAAGGACATCGCCGCCCAGGGCATCACCGGGCCGGCGACCATCATCATCGGCGGCATCGCCGAGGGCATGAAGTCGACCTGGGCATCGCTGGCCACCATCATCGTGGCCATCATGATGGCCTTCATGTTCGCCGGCGGCGGGCAGGAGTTCATGCTCGGGCTCTATGGCGTGGGCTTCGCGGCCGTGGGCATGCTGGCCACCCTGGGCATCACCCTGGCGACGGACGCCTACGGGCCCATCGCCGACAACGCCGGCGGCAACGCCGAGATGACCGGGCAGAAGCCCGAGGTCCGGCAGCGCACCGACGCTCTTGACTCGCTGGGCAACACCACGGCGGCGACCGGCAAGGGTTTCGCCATCGGCTCGGCGGCGCTGACCGCCCTGGCCCTGCTGGCGGCGTACATCGAGGAAGTCCGTTTCGGGCAGATCTACGAGGCCCGCGACAAGATCGGGCAGGTGGTCACCGACGCCGACCACAACCGCGCCGTCTACATGGGTCACGGCAAGTTCGGCACCCGCGTCGGCGAGGGCGAAGAGCAGAAGGACTTCGAAGCCTTCATGGTCCTTAACTTGAACGAGCTGCCCGCGGCGGTGATCAAGAGCTGGGAGGTCGGCAAGACCGACCTCAAGCTCGGCCCGCGAACCTCCAAGGAAGAGGCGTACGTCCGCAAGGGCAACTTCATGGACAAGGACAAGCAAACCCACAGGGTGGAGGTCATCAACGCCACCCGGGCCTCGCTCAGGCAGTTCATGCAGTTCTACGACGTCACCCTGATGAACCCGCGCGTGCTCTGCGGGCTCTTCTCCGGCGTACTGCTGGTGTTCCTCTTCTGCGCCCTGACCATGAAGGCGGTCGGACGGGCGGCCAACGCCATGATGCTCGAGTGCCGCCGCCAGTTCGAGAAGGTTCGCCAGTCGCTCCGCGCAAGTGGCAAGGACGAAGCCTTCGTCCAGAACCCCGACAACTGGCCCAAGCGGGTCACTGTCGACAATCACCAGTATCCTGACTACGCCAACTGCGTGGCCATCTCCACGGCCGGCGCCCAGCGCGAGATGATCTTCCCCTCGCTGCTGGCCATCGCCGTGCCGGTGATCGTCGGCCTGATCTTCGGCGTCGCGGGCGTGATGGGGCTGCTGGCCGGCGGCCTGACCAGCGGCTTCGCCGTGGCCATCTTCATGGCCAACGCGGGCGGGGCCTGGGACAACGCCAAGAAGCTCATCGAGACCTTCGGCAAGATCACCGCCAAGGACGTGGTCGAGAATGCCGCCATCCGCGACAAACTCCCCGCCTCCATCCGCGGCGATCTCGTCGCCCGGGCCGAGATGCTGGTCAAGACCGGCAAGCCGGACACGCTCGTCTACGGCAAGGGCTCCGACGACCACAAGGCCGCCGTGGTCGGCGACACGGTCGGCGATCCGTTCAAGGACACCTCCGGGCCGAGCCTGAACATTCTCATCAAGCTGATGAGCATGGTCTCGGTCGTGTTCGCGGGCCTGATCGTCAAGTACGCCCCCGAGATCGGCGCCCTGCTGGGCCTGGGCGGCTGAGGGCACGGCCCCGGCGAACCGCCCGCGGCGGCCGGTGCCCGTGACTCATGCTTCGTGATGAGATCATCCAACCCGGCGGGCGGTCACGTGTGACCGCCCGCCTTCGTTCTTGAAAGCCCGCAGGAGGAACCTCCATGCCCGCCGCCCGCGAAGTTCAGTACGAGCGCCTCCGCCCGCGCCAGATCATCGCCGCCCGCGAGGCCTGCCCGGTCGCGTACATCCCGCTGGGCACCATCGAATGGCACGGCTTACACAACCCCGTCGGGCTCGACGCCATCAAGGCCCAGGCGTTGGCCGTGCGCTGCGCCCAGGCCGGCGGCGGACTGGTCTTTCCGCCGCTCTGGTACGGTGAGAGCCGCGAGGAAGGGCTCATGGAGGCCACCGCCGCGGACGCCGCCGCGATCACCGCGGCCATGCGGCTTCCCGCCGACAGCTTTGCCCCCGGCTACATGCGCGTGCCCCCGCAGCAGCAGTACGAGCGCTACCAGCGTTTGCTTCTGCACATGCTGTGCGAGGTTCGCAGCCTCGGCTTCAAGGTCGCCACCTTCGTCTGCGGGCATTACCCGCTCATCGACCACGCCCGGGCGGCCTGCTCGCTCTACCACCAGGCCCGCTTCAACGGCAAGCGCGCCGGGCTGATCACCTGGGCGTTCACGGGGTACGAACTGGTCAAGAAGGATTTGCCCGACGCCGGCGACCACGCCGGATTCTGGGAGACCAGCCTGCTCATGGCCCTGATCCCGGGGCTGGCCGATCTCGACGAACTGCCCCAGGACCCGGCCGAGAAGCTCACCGGGGTGATCAGCAGCCGCCCGGTCCGGGAGTCCAACGCCGCGTACGGCGAGCAGGCCATCGGCATGATCGTCGAGCGGGTCACGGCCGCGGTGACCGATCGCCTGAACAACCGCCAGGCGTACTACGAGCACGGCGCGCGGCTGTAGCGGGCGGCGTCGCATGCAGCGGCCGGCCCCACGTGCCTGCGGTTGCGCACGGGGCCATCCCGCCACGAGCCGCCCTACGGCTGGTAGCAGTTCAACTCGGCGGTGATCGTCGATCCCGACAGGCAGCCACTGAAAATGGCGACGTCATCGCCATCCACGTCCTCGTCGCTGTCCAGCCGGGCGTCCAGGCACGCGGGATCGTGCTGCGGTGTGCCCGATCCGCTCAGGCAGCCCTGCAAGTGTCCGAAGTCCTCTCCGTCCACGTCCTCATCACCGTCGAAATCCCCGGCGAAGAGACTGGTGACGTTGAAGACCCGGGTCGGCCCGCGCATGACCAGCGGGTCGTGCCCGTCGGGGTTGGGCTGGGCCGAGCCGATGCGGTAGTAGATCAGCCCCAGCGGCTGGGGCGGCAGATCGACCACGTGCTGGGTCACCTGGGCGGTCACCTCCGCGACCGAGCCGAAGTTCTGCGTGGTCCCGTAATACACCCGGCTGTCGGCCGGCCAGTCGGTGGACCACTCGACCCGGACGCGCCGCCCGGCAATCTGCGTGGCGGTGCTGGTCCAGGGCCCGGTCTTGATCGGGAACCGCCGCCCGCCGGCGTCGCCGTAACCGTCGCGCGTCGAGTTGGGCAGGAACTCGTAGCTGCTCTGGGGGGTGAGCCCGGCGATGGTGTACTGGTGCGAGGTGTTCAGGCTGGTGGTCAGGTCGGTGAGGGACTCGTTGCCGGCGCCGGAGGTGCCCAGCGGTGTCCACCACATCTGCCGCCGTGCCCCCACGTTGGTGTTCCAGGAGATGTTCGCGCTGGTGCCCGCGTCGGGCACATCCACGAACAGGTTGGTCATCAGCACCCGGTTGTTGACGTAGGTGTTGAAGCTGGTGCCCAGGGCGGTCGCGGCCTCGAAGCCGGCGTTGTCGATGGGCGACAGCTCCAGGCTGAAGGTCACCCCCAGGAAGTTGGGGTAGAGGTACCAGCAGGCACAGTAGACCTGCCGGGCGCGGGTGGCGTTGGACTGCCCGATGGCGTTGTAAAACCCGCGCATCACGTTGGCGGCGTTGCCGTTGGTTCCCGCGACCCAGCCCCACTCGGTGATGTACACGCCCGCGTGCGGCAGGGCGTTTTCCTGGTCCAGGAAGTCCAGCAGGCTGGTGGGCACGCTGCTGCCGGTATGGGCGGTGACCCCGTCGTGACCCTCCGGGCCGACCATCTGCATCACCGTCCGCTGGCTGTTGATGTTGTTCATGTGCCCGATGATCACCCGGGCCTCGGGCTGCACGGCCTTGATGGCATTGCGCACCCTGGTGAAGCAGCTCGCGTAGATGGTCGAGGTCACGTTGAAGAATTCCACCTCGTTGCCGATCGAGTACGTCCGGCAGTAGTTCTTGATTGCCGACGCCCAGTTGGCGCACTCCTGGGCGAAGATGTCCTGCTCAGCCGGGGTCAGCGGGATGGTCTGCTCCCACTTCCAGTCCAGCCGCTGCAGGACCGTGTAGCCCTGGGCCGTGGCCGGTTTGTAGCGCCCGCCCACGTTGGGCCCCGGGCTGCCGCTGGTGGCATTCGCCTCCACCACCCATCCGGTGCGGTGGCTCTGCACGTCCACGTTCGCGCCCCAGTCCCAGAAATGGATTCCGAACGGGTGCATCGACTCGCCGCGAGCAGCGCAGGCGAACATGGCGACGATGACCGCTCTGGACATCAATGGGTACGACCGCATGGACATACTCCCTCCAGCCTCAGGTGTCATGGATGCCGGCCCCCTGCTCCCGCTTCCCCGGCAGATCCGGGGCCCGCCGGCATGTTCTCACGCGACACTTCCAATATACTCATCCGCCGGCACCGTTACCACCTGTGGCGCCCCCGGCAGGAGAGCTTCCCGTGAGCGCACACGAACCCCTCGGCGTCGGCATCATCGGCTTCGGCATGATCGGCAAGGTCCACGCCTATGGGCATCTCAACCTGCCGCTGTTCTACGACCCCCCGCCGGCCCGCACCCGCCTGGTGGCCGTCGCCACAAGCCATGAAAAGTCCGCCGCCAAGGCCAGGGAGACGCTCGGCTTCGAGTTCGCCACCACCGACGCCCTGGAGCTTATCGCCCGTGACGATGTGGACATCGTGCATATCTGCACGCCCAACCATCTGCATTGCGAGGAGCTGCTGGCCGCCATCGCCACCAACAAGCACATCTACTGCGACAAGCCGCTGACCGCCACGCTGGCCGAGGCCGAGCGCGTCGCCGCCGCCCTGCCCGGCTACCGCGGCATCGCGCAGATGACGCTGCAATACCGCTTCTGGCCGGCGACCTTGCGGGCCAGGCAGATTGTCGACGAGGGCCACCTGGGCGAGATCACTCACTTTCGAGGTGCCTACCTCCACGCGGGCAGCGTGGATCGGGACAAGCCGCTCAACTGGAAAGCTGACGCGGACGCCGGCGGCGGCGTGCTCAACGACATCGGATCGCACATCCTGGATCTGCTGCAGCATCTGATCGGCGAGTTGGAGCCGCTTCATGCGGTCCGCCGGGTGTGGTCGCGCGACCGCCGGGCGTTGAGCGACCCGAGCCGCAGGATCGCCCGCGTTGGCGAGGACTGCATCGTGATGACCCTGCGCACGGCCGGCGGCGCCCCCGGCGTGGTCGAAGCCAGCAAGATCGCCACCGGCGCCGAGGACGAGCTGCGCTTCGAGATCCACGGCTGCCGCGGGGCCCTGCGCTTCAACCTCATGGAGCCCAACTGGCTGGACTTCTGCGACCTCGACGCTTCCGACGCCCCGCTCGGCGGCACCCGCGGCTGGACCCGCATCGCCTGCGTCTCCCGCTACGACAAGCCGGCCGGCTTTCCCGGGCCCAAGCAGTCCATCGGCTGGATGCGCGGGCACATGCACTGCCTGTACCACTTCCTGGAAGCTGTGGCCGCCGGCAAACCGGCCAGGCCCGACCTTGCCGACGGCGTCGCCCTGCAGCGCCTCCTGCACCGCATCGCCGCGCTGGCCACCGACGCCGACGCCTCCTGAATCACCGCGGGCATCCGCGCAAAAAAAACCGCCTCGGCGAAGCCCCTTACGGAGCCCCGCCGGGCGGGCGGTCCATGGCCATGGAGGATCGACTCACACGAGCCGCCCTGGAGAGTCCATGAACCCTGGGGGTCCCCGGACCCAACCCGGGGACCGTGCTTCCCCCCGGAAGCTTGCCGTCCGCGGACCGCCCCACCCCGGAAAGGCGGTCGCGTCGCCGGCTTCGGGCGTCTGCATCCCATTCGCAGTCTACATCCGGGTTCTGACAGGACAGGTCGCACCTAACACGCCCCGGGGCACGACAAGGTGGGTCGGACGTCGAGAATCAGCCCGTCAGAGGGGTCCGCGCGGGCGAAAACATGGTCTAACGGGAGTTGAAACTTCAGCAGGATTTTCGGCGTGTTCGGGTGGACAGGATGGTACCCACGACACGGCTTCACCGGCGCGCCGTGTCCCCCTGCACATGTTCGTCAGGATGACGGAATATGCGATAATCCGCCGGGCGACGTACGTCCCAGGATCCCGACACAGCCATTCCCGCGTATCCGGAGACCGGCATGACCAAGACCATCGCGTTCATCATGTTGATCCTCTGCACCGGCGCCGACCCCGCGACGCAGCCGCAGGCCGCGCGGGTGACGCCGGAGAGCGTCGAAGCCAACCTGAAGGCGCAGTACGACGAGATCGACCGCTACCTCGAGCGGCAGGTGAAGCTGGCCGATGCGTCGCGCAAGGAGTCCTGGAAACGAGACTTTGCCAGCATCGAAGCCTACGAGAAGTCGGTCGATCCCTGGCGCGAGCGGCTGTGGGAACTGCTTGGCGGAAAGCACTACGCGCCTGCCCCCCTGGAGCCCAGGGAGGAACTGTTGATCGAGACGGCCCGGTACCGCGCCTACCGCGTGTGGTTCGGCGCCTTCGAGGATGTGCGAACGTACGGCATCCTGATGGTGCCCCGGGGCGAAGGCCCCTTCCCCGCGGTGATCTGCATTCATGGCCTGGCCGGGACGCCGGAGAGCCTCTGCGGCCTGACCCAACGGGACTATCACCACAACCTCGGTGAGCGGATCGTCGAGCGCGGCTACGTGGTCTTCGCACCGCTGGACATCAACAGGCAGGACACGCGGCTATGGCTGGATCGCAAGGCGATCCTGGTCGGCGAGCGGCTGCAGGCGCTGGAGCAGTTCAAGGCCATGCGCGTAGTGGACTACCTCGCCGCCCGCGAGGATGTGGATGCGAAGCGCATCGGCGCCTACGGCATCTCCTGGGGCGGCCGGACGGTGATGAACCTGGCCGCTCTCGACCGGCGCGTCGCGGCCTGCGTGATCTCCGGCTTCTTCAACGACCTGATCCCCAAGATGATCACGCCCAGCCCGCACTACAAGGCCTACATCGAGGTGAACGAAGGGTACGCCTTTTTCTACAACCACTTCGCCTGGTTCAACGACGCCGACGTGGTCTCGCTGATCTGTCCGCGCCCGGTGTTCATCGAACAAGGCAACCGTGACCGGGCCGCCTGGTGGGAGCGGTCGCAGGCCGCATTCGAGCAGGTCAAGGCCATCTACAACCGGCTGGGCATCGGCGAGCGGGCGGAATACTCGATCTTCGGCGGCCCGCACGAGATCCACGCGGTCGAGTCGCTGGTGTTTCTGGACAAGTGGCTGAAAGGAAAGTGAGACAACATAGCGCGCGAGTCATGGACTCGGCGCTGCTGCACGGACTCCCGCGATAACGGAGGCGGAGGGATTCGAACCCCCGGTACGCTTGCGCGTACTACGGTTTTCAAGACCGTCCCCTTCAGCCGCTCGGGCACGCCTCCGGGTTGATCGGAGCCCCGTCGTCGCACCCTGGGGCGCGACGCCCGGCCTGCATGGCGATCCGGCCGGGGGGGTTCCTGATTGTATGCACCGTATCCGCCCACCCACGGCGACGCAACGCCCCCAGGCGGCGTCCTTTGCATTCGTCGGCCGGACGGATACAACTGTCCGGCCGGAGATCTCATCCATGTCGCCATCAGGTGGCGGCGCGCGAACTCCGCCGCTCTGATGACGGCGACATCGCTCCTCCGGTTTGAACGAGACCCCTCTGGAGCGGCTTCATGGACGCGACCATCCGACGCAGGGACATGCTGGCGGCGACGGGGGCGATCGCGGCGGGCGGACTGTGGGCCGGGGCGACCGGGGCGGCTTCACGACCCGCCGGCGAGCGGCCCGCGCGCGGGGACGACGCCTTCCCCATCAGCCTCAACACCAGCACCCTCCGCGGCTACAAGCTGCCGCTCGCCGAGGTCATCGACATCGCCGCCGAAACGGGCTACCGCGGGATCGAGCCCTGGCCGGACGAGATCGACCGGCATTTGGCGGCGGGCGGCTCACTGGCCGACCTCGACCGGCGGATCCGGGACCACGGGCTCAAGGTGACCGGGGCGATCGCGTTCTTCCCCTGGATGGTCGACGACGACGCGGCCCGGGCCAAGGCCTTCGACGAGGCGAAGCGGCGCCTGGAGCAGTTGGCCGCGATCGGAGGGTCGCACATGGCCGCACCCCCGGCCGGCGACGTGGAACGGGTCAGCCTGCTGGCCGCGGCCGAGCGTTACCGCGTTCTGCTGGACATCGCGGCTGAGTTTGGAGTGACCCCGGCGGTGGAGGTGTGGGGCTTCGCAAAGAACGTGCATCGGCTTGGCCAGGCGGTGCTGATCGCGATGGAGGCGGATCATCCCCGGGCCTGCGTGCTGCCCGACGTCTACCATCTCTACAAGGGCGGTTCCGGGCTGGGTGGCGTCGCTTCGATCCGCGGAACGCTGCTGGGCGGGTTCCACATCAACGACTACCCGGCCGATCCGCCGCGGGAGACCATCGCCGACAAGGACCGCGTGTATCCCGGCGACGGCATCGCCCCGCTGGGCAAGCTGTTCCGCGATCTGCGCGACATCGGCTACCAGGGGGCTGTCTCGGTCGAATTGTTCAACGAGACCTACTGGCGGCAGGAACCGCGCGTGGTGGCGAAGACGGCCCTGGAGAAGACCCATGCGGTCATGAAGAGTGCTCTGTCCGCCTGAGACCGGGAAACGGACCCCATGACCCGGGTGGCTTACGCGTGATGTCAAGGAGTAATGCGATGGCCATGGACGTGGCGACCTTCCGCAAGCTGGTGGCGCTGGACCCGGACGATCCGCTCAACCGGTTCGGGCTGGGCAAGAAACTGCTCGAAGCCGACGGCGGCCCGGAGGCCCTCACCGAAGCCGCGGAACACCTGCGCTTCGCCAACGCCCGAGCCCCCGAACACCTGGCCACCTACCACGTGCTGGGGCAAGTGCTGATCAAGCTCGACCTGCGCGACGAAGCCCGGCAGGTGCTCGAGCAGGGCTGCGCACGGACCGCGGGACTCGTCGAAGGCATGGGCCGCGACCTGGGCCCCGCGATGACCGAGATGCTGGCGTCGTTGTGATCGTGATCGCGGCCGGGAGTGATGCCGCGCGGCGAAAGGCCACCTCGCCGCGGTGGCCGATCGCGCATCCGTCGGCTCCCGTCATGAGTCACGCTATTACCAGGCCTTGTGCATGAGGCAGCCTGGCCGCGAGCAGGACGCCCACAGGATCTTTGATGAGCTGATCGCCGGCGGGAATATGCAGCCTGATCCCGAGGAGGATGAGTTCTTCGCCAAGTTCGGGGAGCGCGACTCCAGGCGCATCCGCGACGCCGCCGCCCGCTACGCCGTCGCCCTGGGCCTGGTGGGCAGAGGCCGCCAGGAAGAAGCGAAGAGGGAACTCTGTGGTAATCATTCATGCCGGTCTGCGTGGACATCATCCGTTCGCCGCCGGCTTCCGCCCCCGCCGAAGCACGTTGACCACCACGCCCGCGAGAATGAACGGCGCCCCCATCAGCGTCGGCCGGCCGACCGCTTCACCCACCAGCAGCCAGGTCCACAGCGGATTGAGCATCGTTTCCACCAGCACGATCAGCGACGCCCGCGACGCGACCACCCGCTGCAGGGCCCACGAATAGAGCACGTACGGCAGCGCAAACTGGGTCACGCCCAGCACCGCCATCAGCGCCCATTGCCGCCCGCTCATGGCCGGCAACCCGGCCAGCAGCGCCCACACGCCCAGCACCGCGCCGGACCCCAGGCTGTTCAGCAGCGTCACCAGCACCGGATCGACCGCCTTGAGTCCGCGCAGCGTCACCGTCAACGCGCCGAAGCCCAGCCCGCTGAGTAACGCCACGGCCAGCGCCGGAATATCCACCGCCGGATGCCCCAGAAAGATCACCGCGACCCCGATCATGGTCACCGCCAGCACCAGCAGATCACCGCCGCGGGCCCGCTCGCCCAGCAGCCGCCACGAGAGCACGAACACCCATACCGGCGCGGTGTACTGCAGCACGATGGCGTTGGCCGCCGAGGTCCACGTCGTCGCCAGCACGAACGACACCGACATCACCGTGAAACTCAGCAGCGAACCCAGCGCCCACGCCCGAGGCA
>CAYVVX010000010.1:12160-19901 GCA_964455315.1 uncultured Planctomycetales bacterium
GCCGCCCAGCACCGATCGATAAAACGCGATGGTCACCCCGTCGACGCCCTGGCCCGAATCGTTGAGCAGCTTGATCAGCGGCCCGTTGAGGCTCCACAGGGCAGCGCACATGAGCAGGGCCACCAGGGCCACGCGCTGCGTCGCGGATTGTTCGGAGGAAGGCATCATGCGTGCATCAAGCATGGCGATCGCGCCGCAGGGTGGGCCGTGCCCACCACACCTCTGATTGAAGGCAAATAACGGTCAAGGTCCACCCTGCTGGTTTTTTCCGCTCACGAAGGATCGCGCCTGCCCGGCACCGGGCAGGCTGTTTCACGCGGACGCGCGCGGTTCGATCTCCAGCGTCGCCGTCCGCCCCGCCGCCAGCATCGACGCTCCCAGCGACGCGATCATGGCCGCGTTGTCGGTGCAGTATTTCATCGGAGTGAGGTGCAGCGTGAGTCCCCGCTCCGCGCATGCCGCCTGCAGCGCCGCCCGCAACCCGCGGTTGGCGGCCACGCCGCCGCCGATGACCACCGTCCGCACGCCGGTTGACTCCACCGCCCGCAGCGTCTTGGCGACCAGCACCTCGATCACCGCCGCCTGGAAACTCGCCGCCAGGTCGGCGATGTCCTGCTCGCTGAGCCGCTCGAGCCCGCCGCTGGTCCGGCCCGGCCCGTGCACGGCGTAGAGCACCGCGGTCTTGAGCCCGCTGAAGCTGAAGTCCAGCGAGTCCCTTTCCAACATCGACCGGGGAAAGCCGTACGCCTTCGGGTTTCCGCCCGCCGCCAGCCTGTCGACCACCGGACCGCCGGGAAAGCCGAGGTTGAGCGTGATCGCCACCTTGTCGAACGCCTCGCCGGCCGCGTCGTCGATGGTGCAGCCGAGCAGCTCGACGGACAGCGGATCGCGGACCAGGAACAGCGAGGTGTGCCCGCCACTGACCACCAGGGCCACCGCCGGCCAGGGCTCCGGTGCCTCCGGCTCCAGGTCGATCGTCGCGCTGCAGGCATGGGCGTGAATGTGGTTTACGCCGATCAGCGGCTTGCCCCATGCCATCGCCAGCGTCTTCGCGGCGGTCACGCCGATCAGCAGCGAGCCGACCAGCCCCGGGCACTGCGTCACCGCGATGGCGTCGATGTTTTCCGGCGTGACCCCGGCGATGGCCATGGCCTCCTGGATCACGCCGTCGAGGTTCTCGATGTGGGCCCGCGAGGCCAGCTCCGGCACCACGCCCGCATACCTGGCATGGACGTCGAACTGGGTTGCCACGACGTTGGAGCGCACCCCGCGCACGCCGACCACCACCGCCGCGGAGGTCTCGTCGCAGGAGGTCTCGATGCCCAGGATGGTGGGACTCGCGCTCATGCCCGAACAAGGCTACCGCCTGTCACCGCCGCGGTCCATGCGAAACGGTGAGCGTGCCGCGCGGCCAGGGTGTCACGCGAAATGGCCGGCAGGGCGCCGGCCGCTACATCCTCCTCCCGAAACAGCCGGTACCGGCGCCGGCTGCCGCGCTCCGTCTCAGCAGCCGGCGCGGCTTTACCATGCATCGCTTCTCCCCCGCCCCGGCTTCCCGTACACTCGCCGCCATGTCCACGCACCTCATCGAATCCGTCGATGAACTGGATGAATTCATGACCCGTCCGAGCCCGGAGGTGGTCCGCGATCTCGCCGAGACGCCCGGCGACATCCTCATTCTCGGCGTGGCCGGCAAGATGGGCCCCACGCTGGCCAGGCTGGCCCGCCGGGCACTCGACGAAACGGGGCGGTCGGGACGGGTCATCGGCGTCGCCCGGTTCAGCGATCCGCGCGGCCGCGAACACCTGCACACGGTCGGTGTCGAGACCATCCAGGCCGACCTGCTCGATCAGCGGGCCCTGGCCGCGCTGCCGGATGCCTCCAATGTGATCTACCTGGCCGCGCGCAAGTTCGGCTCCACCGGTGACGAGCCGCTGACCTGGGCGATGAACACACTGCTGCCGGCGCGGGTCGCCGAGCGATTCCGCGACAGCCGGATCGTGGCGCTGTCCACCGGCAACGTGTACCCGCTCACACCGATCGACGGGCCCGGACCGACCGAGGCCGACCCCACCGGCCCGATCGGAGAGTACGCCCAGTCCTGCCTGGGTCGCGAGCGGATGTTCCAGTACTTCAGCGGTCGGTACGGAACCAGAACGACACTGGTCCGGCTCAACTACGCGATCGACCTGCGTTACGGTGTGCTGCTGGACATCGCCACCCGGGTGGCCGGCGGCGTGCCCGTGCCGCTGCGCATGGGGCATGTCAACGTGATCTGGCAGGGCGATGCCAACGCCGCCATCCTGCGCTGCCTGCGGCTCGCCGCCTCACCACCGGCGATCCTCAACCTGACCGGCACCGGCACGCTCCCGGTTCGTGCGATCGCCGCCGCGCTGGGGCAACGCCTCGGCCGCGCGGCGCAGTTCACGGGCAGCGAGGAGCCCACCGCCCTGCTCAGCAACGCCTCGCGCTACGGGGAGCTCATGGGCGGACCCGCGGTGCCTGTGGAGACCATGCTCGACTGGATCGCCCACTGGGTGCGCATCGACGGCAGCACGCTGGCCAAACCGACCCACTTCGAAACCCGCGACGGAAAGTTTTGAGAACTACAGCGATTGGCGTCCCTGCAGCCCGTGCACCATCGCGGCCAGGGCCACCGCCGCCGTTTCGATGCGCAGCACGTGCGGCCCCAGCGCCACCGGCTGCGCCCCCGCCGCCAGCAGCGATTCCAGCTCCGCCTGCGTCCAGCCTCCCTCGGGCCCGATGAAGCCGGCCACGCGCGGAGCGGCTCTGGATGCCTCCAGGGCTTCATGGATCGGCACGATTCCGGTCTCCCGGTCGCCGCGGATCGCCTCGATGTCCCCCGCGGCGCACAGCACGAGCCGGCGTTCGGCTGCGCGCGCTTCCAGTACCTCCTCAAGCTTCTGAGGGGCATGCAGCTCTGGCAGCCATGCCTGCTGCGACTGCTTGGCCGCCTCGATGGACAGCCGCCGCCAGCGGTCCAGCCTGTGCTCACCGGGTGCCACCACGCCGCGGCCGGCCAGCAACGGGCGAATCGCCGCCACCCCCAGCTCCGTGCACTTCTCGATCAGCCAGTCCTGGCGCGGGCCCTTGGGCGTGGCCGTCACCAGGATCAGCCCCGGCCGTGCCCTTTCGCGTACAACCACCTCGCGGACCAGCATTTCGACGGCGTGTCGATCCGCGCGAACGATCTCTGCCCGGGCTTCGGCACCCTCACCGTTGAACAGCACCGCGCTGTCGCCGGTCTCCAGGCGCCTCGACCGGGCGGCGTGCCGGGCTTCGGACTCAGGCAGCATCAGCACGCCGGGCGCGATATCGGTCATGAAAAAGCGGGGAATGCCCATGTCGCGATTATCGGACCGGATGTGAAGCGATGCAAAGAGAGCCCGGGCTTCACTACGCCCGCGACCGATGCTGGTCGATAGTCGATATCAACGGAACCCAGGCCTTCGACGGATCCCAGCGATGCCCGATCTCGAACAGACCACCAACCCAGCCATCGACGCCACGGCCGCCACGGAGGATGTGGACGCGATCCTCGCGGAGATGGCCGCCCTGGCCGACCAGGCCGAGTCCAACGCCACGGAAGATCCCGCCTGGTCGACGCAGCAGGTCGATGCCGCCCTCGATCGGGTAGACGAGCACCTGGTCGAACTCGAGACACTGGTGGCGGAGGATGAGCCAGAGGCATCCGCCGATCCCATGCCGCCGAGCTTGGAAGAATCCGGGATCGCGGACCACGGACCGCGCGTGGTGGAGGATGTCCAGGAATCCGAGACTCCCGCAACTGCCGAGCCCCCGGCAGCGGGGTCGAAACGGATCGCGGGCAGAATCAGGCAAATACCCCCCATGATCGCCGCGGCCTGCGTCGAGCTCATCCTGCTCCTGGATCTTCCCTTCGCGATACTCAGTCCGATGATCAAGACCATTTGCGGCTACATTGCGATAGCGACCCTCCTGATCGCGTCCGCGGCGTGGATCCTGGGCCCGCGACTCGTTCAGAGTTGAGCGGATAGCGATTCAGACGCATCCTGGGGGGAGGATCGGCGGGGGCACACCTGTTTCCCGGGGGCAACTTCCCGATGGCCCCGGGGCCATCGTCGCGTGTAGAATCGTCTGGGGAAACGATCCCGCTGGTGGGAAACACGTCGTGACAGGATCAGCGCATACGGTGCGAGTGCCAGGTAGTCGGCACCTGGCTCACCTCAGATGGTTTGACGAGATGACGGAACCTTCAGGCCGACGGTCAGATCAGGGAGCCAGGCGTTGAACGGCCAGGAGCCAAAGCAGTCCAACCCCGCGGAAGAGAATCTTTCAACTTCCGCGTGCCCGCCGTCCTGCGGCTCGGCCGGAGATCCCGCCACGGGATGGAGCCGGCTGAAGGCCCTGGGCTGCGCGGGCAACCGGCTGCTCGGCATCACCGATCCGGAGCAGCTGTTCCGCAGGGGCGTCGAACTCGCCCGGACCTGCCTGGGATTCGAGCGGGCCGGCATCTGGCTGTTCGACGAGGACTGCACGCGGGCCCGCGGCACCTACGGCACAGATCCGCAGGGCAACATCCGCGACGAGCATGCCTTCGTCAGCGCCGGGCCACTCGGAAGGCAGCTCAAGGAGGCTCTCGCCTGTAACCAGGGGCCCGCGGTCGTGCGCGTGGATCTCCCTGCTCTCGATGATCCCGAAGAGCGGCTCGGACCCGGAAGCCGCATCTCGGCCCTGCTCTCCGACGGTGACCGCCACCTCGGCTACATCACCGTCGACAATGCCCTGACCCATCGGCCGCTGACCACCGAGGACGAGGAACTGCTCAGCGCCTACGCCATGACCCTGGGCCAGTCCATCTCCCGGCGCCTGGCACTGAAGGCCCGGGCGGACTCCGAGGCCCGCTTCGCCAGGATCTTCCAGTCGTCGCCGGATGCAGTGCTGATCACCTCCCTCCCCGAGGGCCGGATCATCGACGTGAACGAAAGCTTCTCCGAGGTGTTCGGATACCAGCGCGACAAGGTGATCGGGCGGACCACCCGCGAGATCGGGCTGTGGGCCGATCCGGTCGACCGGGACCACTTCGTCAGGGAGCTCGAAAAGCACGGTCGCGTGCACCAGCATGAAACCCCCTGCCGGCGGGTCAACGGGGAGCTGGTGGTCGCCCTGACCTCCGCGGAGATCGTCGAACTCGACGGGCAGCGCTGCATCCTCGGCGTCACCACCGACATCACCAACCGCAAGCGGGCCGAGGAGGACCGGGCCCGCATGCAGGCCGCCCTCCTGGAGGCCAGGAAGCTGCAGAGCCTCGGCGTCATGGCCGGCGGCGTTTCCCACGACTTCAGCAACCTGCTGACCGTGGTCATGGGCAACCTGGATCTGCTGCGAGGATCCAAGCTCAGCCCGCTCCAGTCGAAGGCGCTGGCGTCGCTGGACGCGGCCGCCCAGCAGGCCGGGGACATGGTCCGCCTGCTGCAGGCCTACGCCCACTCCAACAGCCTGCGGCCCAGGGATTGTGAGCTGAACACGATGCTGGAGGAGACATCCCGGACCCTGCTGCGGGTCATGCCGGCGGGAATCGACATCGAACTTGAACTGTCCGGCCCGCTGCGGGCTCACGCCGACCAGGTCCAGCTTCAGCAGGTCCTGGTCAACCTGTGCCTCAACGCCCGCGACGCCATGCCCGACGGCGGAAGCCTGCGCATCAAAGGCTGCCGGGTGGCCCGCAAGGTGCTGCCCGACCGGCACCGCGGCCTGGCCACACGCAACTTCTACATCGCCATCAGCGTCAGTGACAGCGGTGTGGGCATGTCCGAGGACATGTGCGCCAAGGCCTTTGATCCCTATTTCACCACCAAGGGCCTCGAACGCGGAACCGGGCTCGGGCTCGCCATCGTGCACAAGATCATCCAGTCGCACGGCGGCCTGGTCGAAATAGAAAGCCGACCGGGCCAGGGCACCAGCGTCACCATGTTCATCCCCGCCCTGGAGGCGATTGCCTCTGATCCCGCCCCGCCGCGGCAAACAGTGCCGGACGCCGCCCGCATTCTCGTGGTGGATGACGAGGAGATGATCGCCAACCTGCTGCGGACGGCGCTGGAACAGGCCGGTCACACCACCCAGATCGCCACGCGTCCCGAGCAGGCCCTGGCCCTGGCCCGCGGGCAGGAGAAACTGGATCTCGTTGTGCTGGACTATGTCATGCCGGAAATGAGCGGGGACGACTGCCTGAGCCGGCTTCGCGAACATCACCCCGGTCTGCCCGCCGTGATCATCAGTGGAGGCGGGATCGAGCCGGAGAAGCTTACCGCCGGGAACGTGGTCTTTCTGCCCAAGCCTTTCTGCATCCCGGAGATCATGCAGGCGGTCAACGACACCCTGGGCATGCGTGCTGCCCGGGTCGCCGAATCATGATCACGGTTCGACCAGACCTTCCCGAATCGCATACCGGGCCAGCTCGACCCGGTCGTGGATATCCAGCTTGGCCATGACCGAGGCCTTCTGCTTGTCCGCGGTCTTGTAGCTGATCCCCAGCACCGACGCGGCCTCTTTCAGGCTCAAGCCCTTGGCCAGTACCCGAAGCAGCTCACGCTCGCGCGGGCTCAGCGTGGCCAGGCGGCTCTTGGGCGGGTTGGACAGGCGGATTTCATTGCCCTCGACCACCAGGCGGTTCATCACCTCGGGAGAGAAATAGACCCGACCGGCGGCCACCGCGCGGAGGGCCTCCAGCAGCGCGGTCCGTCCCTCGCTCTTGGTGACAAACCCGTTGACGCGGACGCGCAGGGCCTGTGCGAGATGCTCATCATGCTCATACCCGGTCAGCAGGATGAATCGCGTCGCTGCCACCCGTGAACGAATGATCTGAATGGCATCGAAGCAGCTCAGCCCGGGCATGTCGATGTCCATGAGCACGATGTCGGGGTGCATCTGCACCGCCTTGGTCACGGCGTCGTCGGCGTTTTCCGCCACGCCGAGGATGCGAAAGTCAGGTTCTTTCGACAACAGGCTGCTCAATCCCTCGCGGACCACCCCGTGATCGTCGACGATCAGGATGCTGAGCGGCCTGGCAGACGAGGTGGATTCGCCCGATGGTGAATTCTGAGGCATGATACTACCGCCTTCGGCCCGACGCGGCTGGCTACAGAACGGCAAGAGGGAGGCTCAACCTCCATCCACGGATGGCGAGGAAGACCCTATCGGTAAGTGTACCTCTGCTTTCGTGTTGAGGCAACCCTTCACATATTCGTGTTTATCGAGACCGACCCGCGGGCATGAAGTCCTGAACCCTGCACCCCCGACGTGAGTTCGACCATTGACCTGATCTGTCGCGGGCTGACTACCCTACCCTCTGCACTCCTCCGGGCGGAGCCAGACTTGCGTAGAGCCGCATCCACCCGGCCTGCGAGGCGGCGAGCGATGCATTCGCCCGCACCCAGGCCCGCGCCTCACCACCGAGGCGCTGACGCAGCGCCGCATCAGGAAGCACCCGGTCCAGGGCCTCGGCCACCGCATCGGCCGAACCGGGGGCCATCAGCCAGCCGGTCACGTTGTGGCTGACGCAATCCCGGCACCCGGGCACGTGTGTCACCAAAGCGACACACCCCGCGGCCATCGCCTCCAGCAGGGCATTGGGCAGGCCTTCCGTCCGCGAACAGAACAGGAACGCGTCCGCGGCCCGCAACAGCGAGGGAACATCCTCCCGCCGTCCCAGCAGCACAACGCGATCGCCGATGCTCAGATC
>CAYVVX010000010.1:19911-21900 GCA_964455315.1 uncultured Planctomycetales bacterium
TCAGATCCCGGACCAGCTTCTCGACACGATCCCGATACGGCCCTTCGCCGGCCAGCACCAGCCGTGACCGCGACCTGATCTCGCTGCGGGCAAACCCCTCCAGCATCTCCTCGAACCCCTTGACCGGGTCCAGCCGGCCGGCCCAGACGATCAACCACTCGCCGCCGCGCACCCCCAGGCCGGCGCGATCGGTTGGCGCCGCGGATGCGATTTGGTCGACATCCACACCGCCCCACGCACAGCGCAACCGGCTGCGCGGCACATGGGCCTGCCGGGCGAGATGCTCCACCACCGATGGCGAGTTCCCCACTTCGAACCGGCACAGGCGGCAGGTCAGGTTATCCACCACCAGGTGCCAGCGCCGCTCGATCTCCACGGTCTGAATCTCGCAGATGATCCGCCGCGGCGGAATGCCGGCCAACGGCCCGACCACCCGGGCGGCGATGTTGGCGTGAAACAGCAGGGCGTGGAGCACGTCCGGCGGATTCGCCTTGAGGTGGCGGAACAGCCGCACCAGGGCCCGCACATCCCAGGCGCCGCGGGCATGGCAGCCGACCACCGGGATTCCGCTCCTGCGCAGCATGGCCCCGACCGGGCCCTCGCCGGCCAGCGAAATCACCCGGATCTGGATCCGGTCGCGCGGCAATCCCGTCACCAGCCGGTAAAGGTGCAGCGGCACGCCGCCGACATCCAGGTCGGTGATCAGGCAGGTTACCCGAAGCGGGCGGGCGGAATCCGGCGTGTCGGATAGTGAGTGATGCCTGATCAGCGATGAGTCGGGGGAAAGGGCCGGGTGCTGAGTGCTGAATGCTGCGTGCTGAGTGGAGGGCATCTGCCCGGCGCCGGCGGAGGCGGGCCCGGACAGGGAGGAGCCGCGGGCAACGCCGGTCACATGATGGAGCGGCTCGGCATTCTCACGTCTCACTTCGTGCGTCTCACTTCTCACCGGCTTCCAGCACCGCCCCGACCAGACCGTTGTGCTGCGCCAGCAGCGCCTCGGCCGCCTGCCGGTCCAGTTTCCTGCGGTGCATGACGATCGCCGTCTTGACCATGCCGCCGCCGCGCTCCAGCAGGCTCAGCGCCTCGTCCCGGCTCGCCCCGGTCAGCCGCGAGATGATCCGGGCTCCGCGATCGACCAGCTTGCTGCAGGCCATGGCGTTCACGTCGACCATCAGGTTCTCGTACACCTTGCCGATCCGCACCATCGACAGCGTCGTCACCGTGTTCAGCACCAGCTTGGTCGCAGTTCCCGCCTTCATCCGCGTCGAGCCGGTGATCACTTCCGGGCCGGTCAGCACGCGGATGGACACGTCGGCCTCGTCGCCGCACTGCTCGACCGGCACGCTGGCGAAAAACACCGTTTTGGCCCCGCGCTCCCTGGCCCGGGCGATGGCCCCGTGCACGAACGGCGTGGTCCCGCCGGTGGCGATGCCGAAGACGACATCCCTGGGCCCGACCTTCTTCCCGTCCATCTCCGCGGCCCCGCCTTCGCGGCTGTCCTCGGCGGCTTCGACGCTGCGGAACATGGCCTGCGGACCGCCGGAGATCACCCCCTGCACCATTTCCGGATCGCTCAGGAATGTCGGCGGGCATTCCGACGCGTCGATCACGCCCAGTCGGCCGCTGGTGCCGGCGCCGACGTAAATCAGCCGCCCGCCGGACTGGAACGCCGCCGCCACCAACTCCACCGCGGCCACCACCTGCGGCTTGGCCTTCGCGACAGCCGCGGCGATGGTCGCGTCCTCGGCGTTGATGACATCGAAGCCCTCGGCGATGGAGAGCCGGTCGATGTGCATGGACCGTTCGTTGCGCTGTTCCGTCAGAAGATGACCGCGATCGAGCATGGATGACCTCGAGGAACCGGCCTGTCGCCGCGGCCCCAGATCAGGCCGGAACGAGGGCGGGCGATGATTGAATCAGCCTATGTTAAGGACGGGGTGTGGAAATTGCGACTCCCGACGGGAGCCGGGGGGATCACGCGCTCTCCCG
>CAYVVX010000011.1:0-840 GCA_964455315.1 uncultured Planctomycetales bacterium
CCCGACCTGTCGGCGCGGGGTTGGCACCCGCTGAAACACGCCCGCCCCCGAGCCGGCCTGCCCACGGGGTCGATGCTTGACCCTCCGGCAGGCCCGCTTACCATGCCCCCATGAACACCAACCAGGGCTCCTGCCAGCGTGTTTTCATCATCTGCGCGGCGACCGCGGCCGGTCTGCTTTTCACCCTCGCCCGCCCGTCACTGGCGGCCGACGAGGCCTCCCCGCCGGTCATCCCCGTGGGTATGGATGCTTTCCTGCAATGGGACCGCTGGCCGTGCCTGCGCATCGGGCAGCGCACCTACATGCGCAGCACCTATGACCGTCGCGGGGCCAACGAGGCCGCCGATGCCAGCCATTTCCTCTACCAGCTCGACGAGGATCACAACGTCAGCCTGGACGTGATGGGTACCGGCGTGCTGGCCTTCAAGCGCACCAACCACTGGCACGGCAGCCCGTGGCACTACATCATCGACGGGCGCGACTACGTGGTCACCGAGTCCTCCACGCCCGATCCCGACCACCCCAAGGAGGGGTCGGTGTTCATCCCCGAGGAGCAGTTCCCCAACCCGCTCACCTGGACCTGGTCGATCACCAGGGGCGCCGACCTCATGTGGGTGCCGCTGATGTTCGAGAAGTCGCTGTCCATCGCCTACGGGCGGACGCACTACGGCACCGGCTACTACATCTACCACCTGTTCATGCCCGGCATCGAGCACCTGAGCCGTCCGATCAAAAGCTGGGACATGGACGTGCCGCCGAAGGCGGTGCTCGATCTGCTCAACCGCAGCGGGAGCGACCTGGTGGCCGACAAAGGCCACATCCGTCAGCGGAACATGACCC
>CAYVVX010000011.1:850-10870 GCA_964455315.1 uncultured Planctomycetales bacterium
TTCCAGGTCTTCAAGCTGGAGGGCAGGTCGCAGATTCGGGCCATCAATATGACCGTGGAGGAATCCCAGGCCATCGCGCTGGGCAATGCCCGCATGAAGATCTGGTGGGATGATCGGGCCGAACCATCGGTTGACGCCCCCGTGTCGCTGCTCTTCGGCACCGGCACGCTCTACAACCGGGACAGCAAGGAGTGGCTGGTCAAGGCTTTCCCGGTTCACATCCGCTTCGCCGACGGGAAGGCCCACCTGGGCATGTACTTTCCCATGCCCTACATGAAGTCCGCGCGGATCGAGCTGACCGCCGCAGAGGGCGAAAAGGTATCGGGGCTCGACGTGAGCTTCCGCACCGATCCTTACACCGGTCCGGCCAACCACGTCGGCTACTTCCATGCCACCTACGTCGATCATGGCGAAGGCAAGCCCGGCCACGACCTCGAGTTCCTGGACACGCGCAAGGTCGAGGGCGGCGGCGACTGGTGCGGGCAGTTCATCGGCACGTCGTTCATCTTCACCGACACCGCCGAGCTGCGCACGCTGGAGGGCGACCCGCGCTTCTACTTCGACGACGCCCTCACCCCCAGCGCCCAGGGCACCGGCACCGAGGAGTGGGGCGGCGGCGGCGACTACTGGGGCGGGCGGACCATGACCCTGCCCTTCGCCGGGCACCCGGTCGGCTGCAAGAAGCCCCAGGAAGCCAGGAACGACCTCGACAAGATTCACTCCGAGTACCGCTTCCTCCTGTCCGACTGCTTTCCTTTCGGCCGCAACGCCCGCATCACCTTCGAGCACGGCGGCGAGAACAACATGAAGGAGCACTACCGCTCGGTCACGTTCTGGTATGGCCGGCCCGGGGCATACCTGGTGCCGACCGACGAGTTCAACGTCGGCGACGCGGCGTCGGAAATGGACCACCAGTATCGCTCGCCGGAGGCCTCCGAGCCGCGGACGATCAGCACGCGCTACGAATGGGGCGTCGATCATTTCGAGGGCCGGGAGATCTTCCCGGAAAGTTCCGATACCGAGCGGCACACCCGGGGCAGCTCGACCTTTGTGATGAAGCTCCAGCCCGACAACCTCGGCGTGCTGCTGCGGCGGAAGATGGATTACAGCTTCCCCAACCAGCTTGCCAAAGTGTCGGTGTCCGACGTCGACGGCGAGCCGAAGTGGACCGAAGTCGGCCTGTGGTACACGGCCGGCTCAAACACCTGCGTCTACAGCAACCCCAAGCCCGAACTCGGCCCGGCCCAGCACAACGCCCAGACCTCCAACCGCCGCTGGCGCGAGGAGGAGTTCATGCTGCCGAAGAACCTGACCGCCGGGCGCGACGCCATTCGCGTCAAGGTCGAGTTCGTCCCCCGCGAGATCCCACTGTTCCCGGGGCATCCCCTCGCGGAACAGGCCTGGAGCGAGGTGCGGTACTGGGCCTACTGCTTCCAGATGCCGGAGTAAGTGACGCATACTGAGTGCACGGAGAAGCGCGGTGTTCCATTACCGCACGCAGCGCAGCAGGCCTGCGGGATTCGCGGGGAATTTCCCCTGGATCGTAAAGACAACTCGCACGCCCCCCGGACGCCTCCAGATGACGCGGAGGAACCGCCGCCCGGGTGACCCGCCCCGGAACGGCCCTGATCCCGGTAGAACTGTAAGGCATTGCGGATAATCGAATTGTCGAGGGACGAGCCTGTCTGTAACCGCCAAGTTGCCGGTCGAATACCCCTTCTGCCTGCTCCACAGGTTGCCGGCCTGACCAGATCTTAACGCGACCCTGCCACGAAAAGCGTTTGAACTCCCATCGCCGTCGGGTACGTTGCTTCCCGGGGAGGAGCGGCGAGCGACGCCTGATCGCACCTGCCGCTTCGAGACATAATCCGTGCGGCCGGCGAAGGTTCGGCTGTTCGGCAGGTGGATGGGGAGAGCATGCGGTCATCCCCGGTTCGCCCGTCCCCCTGGCTCATTCCGCGGACGCACGAATCGCCTGTTCCGTTGAACAGTCTCAGGTTACAGGAGGAGAGAACATGCACAAGAGTTACGCAGTCGGGGTCATGAGCGCGCTGGCCATGACCTTGTCCACGCACGCGGCCTTCTTGTTGTGATCGGTCAGCGTGTCGCACCGAGCGCCGGTAAATCCCCGGCCCTCTTCGAGTGGTGCCGCCCAGACCCGGGAAGTCAGATCGCGTGGGAAGGGGCTGGTCAACCCGGCTCACGCCGAGGGCGCCGGCCGCTACTTTGCGGAGACGATTTTCACGTTCTTCCAGATGCCGCCGCACCACCCGGTGTTCCAGGCCCGGACCGCCAGGGCGAGACTTCTGCTGTCGCGGGCGGCGTCGGTGATGTCCACCAGGAAGCGCTGGTGGCGCATGTTCTGGCCGTAACGGCTGGCGTACGCCTTGTGGCCGTTGACGAACACGGTCGCTTCGTCGGCGACCGCGCCGAAGGCGATGAACAGCCGCTTGCCATCACGCAGCGATGCGGACGCCTGGTCGGGCAGTTCGTAGCGGAGCCGGTACCAGGCGGCGCCGTCATAGGGTGAGTGGCCCTGCATCTCCCAGAACTCACGGATCTGCAGCGTCTCCCATCCGGCGTCGTCGAAGCCGGCCGCCTGCCAGCCCTCGTTCATGCCCACCTCGTCGGGATCGACCTTGAACCGCCACGCCTCGGGCAGGTCGGTGATGAAGGTATGCGTCGACCACAGGTCGGCGAAAGTGGCGTCATCGGCGAATCCCTCCTGGGTTCTGGCCTTCATGTTGCGGTAGGTGTTCGGCTTGCGGTCGCGCGGCGGCTCGGGCAGCGATTCCGCGTGGGCCTGCTCCAGGGCGTCGATGTATGCCTGCGGCAGCGGCGCGGTCGTCTCCTTCTTGTCGTCGTCGAGCGTCCTCGCGGTGCGCCCCCACCAGTTGAACACGCCGGGCCACATCCAGACGTAGCCGTCGCTGTACGCCAGGGCGTGGTGCAGGCTGTAGGCGAACTCGTCGGGGGTGTAGTAGTTGTTGTCGAACTGCTTCACGTCGAAGGGGCGCCCCTGCGATGCGTTTTCCCAGCAGTCGCCCCAGAAGGAAAAGCCCACGCGGTGGTTGCTGCGGTAGCGGGCCGGGTCGAAACTCTTCTCCGCGGCGATGTCGGTCATCATCGTCCGGGCCCGGGCATAGGAGCCGGGGATGCGGAAGCTGAAGGCCTGCTCGTGCATGTCGAAAACCCGCGCGTTCGGCCCGCACTCCGACAGCAGCCCGTCGACAAATGCCGAGATCAGCGTGTAGCTCTGCTCCCGTGACACGGGATGCTGCGGCACGCCGTTGAACGCGCCGGAGTAGCCGAACAGGATCATGATGGTGATGTCGGGGAACTCCTCGCTGACCGCCTTCATGATGGCCGCGCCGCGCTTGGCGACCTGGCGCTGATATTCCTCGAAGCTCTTCGTACCGCTGTGTTTGGCCCTGGCGTAGCCGAACAGCGGGAGCCCCTCGTAGTACTCGTCGTCGAAGCAGATGCCCTTGAAGCGGGCCTTCTTCGCCGCCCGGGCCAGCAGGCGCCAGTTCTCGACGATCATGGCATGCTTGGCTTCGTCCTCGAACCAGTCAAACTCGTCGCCGGTCTTGCCGGGATAGGAATAGCAGAGCTGGAAGTTGTCGGTGTGCCGGCCGTGATCGAGGGCGGCGGTTTTGGTGGCCCATTCGTCGAGTTTTACCGGGTCGGAGGGCTTCCAGAAGACCATGTCGCCGCCCTGAATCACGCCGTCGAAAGCGATGCCGTCATCGCCCACTGCGGGGCCGCGGTAGCAGATGAGTTTCTTGCCTTTGGTGCTTGGTACGAAGCCGTCATTGCCCGCGGCGGCGCTGCCGGAGGCTTTGGCGATCAGCTCGATGCCGATCGGCCCGCCGTGCAGCGGGGGCAGCTCCACCTTCATGTCACCGTCACCGAGCGGGCCGATATCGCCCGCGCGGCCGAGGATGTAGCGGGCGTGCCAGGTGCCGCTGATTCCGGGCAGCTTCGCCGGGTCAATGCGGATGCTGAACGTGGCCGCCTCCTCCGACTGGTTGGCCAGGAAGACGATGGCCCGGTCGGGGAGCGTGTAGTTGCCGGCGTAGACGCCGTCGCCGCTGACCAGCTCCTGGGCGTACCACGGGCGGGCCTCGATGACCTTGTCCCAGTCGATGTTGTCCAGGATCGTCCACAGCGGGCGGACCCGATCCCAGGTGTCGGTGGTGTCCGGATCGTCGCCCCAGGCGCCGTTTCCGCTGCACACCTGGATGTCGGAGAGGTTCACCGCGGCCATGGCGATGTTGTACGGGTTCTGCGAGCTCTCGCGCATGCCGTACATCTTGACCATGCAGCCGGTGAGCATGGCGTTGTGGCCGTTACGGTAGAACTCGGGGGCGGCCTCCTGGAAGGACTCACCGATCATCATGCAGTCGTAGAACCCGTTGATCAGCCAGTTGAGCCCGCTCCAGGGTTCGAGCCCGTAGCCGGCGTTGTTGAGCTTGAGCACCTTCTTGACCCGCCAGTAGGCGCGGTGCTGAAGCTCGTCGAGGGACAGGCCCGCATCCTCCGGGAAGAGGGCTTTGCCGGTTCCGCCGAAGGAGGCCTGCCCGAAGGCTCCGCCGTCGAGATAGAAGCCGTCCAGCCCGTAGGTCCTGCACAGGTAGTCGGCCTTCCAGGCGATGAACTCGGGATAGCGCCCGGAGACGGTGTAGAAGGTGTGGTCCTGCAGATCCCAGTTCTTGCCGTAGCCGCCGTAGTTGCTGGCACCGCCCAGCGGCACGGTGTCCTCGAAGCCGAGCAGGGGGCTGCGCCCGGGGACGATGCCCAGGTAGCCGATCATGGTCATGCCCAGCCGATGAGTCTCCTCCATGGCCCGCTTCATCTCCGCGTGGTTGACCATGAAACCCTCGCGGTCGCGGTAGTCCTCGCTGAGCCAGGTGTGATGCCAGACCATGGCGTCGGTGCCCTCGCCGGCGAAGCGGGCCAGGTCCACATTGGTGGGATACTCCTGGTAGCTCGGCGCCCGCCGCCAGTGCTGGTTGGGGCCTTCCGGGTAGCGGATGTAGTGCACCATGCGGTTCTTGAAGCCGATCAGGTTCATCGGCTGGGCCGGCAGGATGGAGGTCGCGAAGCGCAGCCTGCCGTCGGTGGTGGAGACGCCGAGCTGGCCGCCGCTGTCCGGGCGGACGCCGAGCACCGAGTTCTTCGGCTCGACGGCGCGGACGTAGATGCCGGACTTGGCGTTGTGGCGCAGGATGGACTTGCCCGGCTCGGGCTTCACGCCGAACATCGCGTCGGGCGATTTTTTGAGGTCGCCTTCGCTCATGCGGAAGCCCTCGGCCAGCCCGATGTACGCGCGGATCGTTTTCGGGGTCACGCCCTCGACATCCACGGTCCAGAACCAGACCGTCTGCACGGTCAGCCGGGCGGTGACCTTCGCGACGGCGGTCTTACCCGCGTCGCTCTTGAGCGGCAGGGTCATCACGATGGCCGGCCCGGAGCCGTACTCGCCGGCGGAGTCCATCGACGCGGTGGTGATGGCCGCCTGGCGGGTGCTGTCGGGGTGATAGACCGTGTCGTCGTCGGCGACCACCTCGAAAACGGGATAGTCGCATTACACCAGCGTGTCGTTGCCGTAGAGCCCGGCGCTGACCGTCCCCCGGAAGCGCGGGCCGTCGATGGTGAAGCGGGCGGTCGCGCCGGTGGCCGGCCAGGTCCAGAGCAGCCCGTCGGCGGTCTTCTCGACGCGGTTGCGCGCCTGCACATCCGCGTTGTAGGTCGCGTCGATGCCCTTGCAGAAGGTGTGCATCTCCTGGTGGCAGGCCGCGCGGCGCTCCTGCTCATAGGCGCTGATCAGCTCCCACTGGTTGATGTTGCGGACGCGCATTTTGCCGGTGGAGCCGAAGCCGGTCTTGCCGGCCGCGACGTCGGGGTCGATGAACCTGGCGATCTGCCTGTCGCCCGCGCTGAGCGTGATGTTCTCCCCCTGGGTGCGGATCTTCAGCGTGGTGGCGCCGCCCGGGATGGCGTCGAACCGCGCCTCGCTGATGATCCGGTTCGACGCCTGCTCGGGCATCGGCGAGGAGTGCGACTGCCCGCCGATCATGGTCCGGCTGACCGTCACCGAGCGGGCCCGGGCGGTGCCGGCCTTGAGGTCGAGCTCGATCAGCACTTCGCCGAAGGCGTCGGTGGAGCGCAGGGTGATCAGCAGCGGCTTCTCGTCGAGCTGTTCGACCTCTGCGGTGGTGACCTGGTTGCGGACCGGCACACCTGCATCGGCCACGGTGGACTCGATAACCACCCAGCCGTCCTCGTGCCTGACCCGCTGCTCCGGCGGGCCCTGGTAGTCCTTGCGTTCGTAGGGCAGCCCGAGCATGTGCCAGGTCCGCTTGGAGACCCACTCGAAGACGTGGATGGTCCGGTCGGTGTCGGCCAGGTTCGCGCAGGCGCCGAAGATGGGCTGCTCGATGAGCGGGTCGGCGTCCTCGGTGCCCGCGGGCTTGCGGTAGGGCTCGGGCGAGGCGGCCGGCAGCGGAGCCGCGAACGCCGCGAGCAGCAGCGCGGCGCAGGGGACGCAGCGCGATCGGGGGCGGAAGCGAGCTTTCATATGGGGAGATCCTCCAGGGGCGGGTCGCAGAAACGTCAGTGTCGTCCGGCGAGTCCCTTGCATGGGCGTACGGGGGTCAGGCCAGACCAGTACCATAACCGGGGAGTGACTGGATCTGAAGCACGAAATCGGCCTTCAGCACCGGCCGGCCTCGGGACAGCCATGGCGCGGGGTGGTACGGCCAACGATACTCCGTTGGCCGTGAGGAACGCGGCAGCGGTAGCGCGCCGACACCACGCCCGGCTCGTGCCCGCCGCCGCCTGACGAGTCCGCTCCCGGAGTGCGACGGCATGACTTTGATTAGTGGCTTCGATGGTCGTAGGTAGAGATTGCGGGATTCCGCGAGCGTCTCCGTCGTCCCGCAATCAGTGCCCCGCCAAGGCACAGGAGCAGGAGGCTGGTCGGCTCGGGAATAGGGACATCCAAGGCGATGAAATCGGGATCTCTGGTCAAATTGACCAGGATGTCCTCGACGCCGGTTCCATCCAGATTGGCGCGCTGAATCTTGCGAAGGCCTTGATCTGCCCAATACATCTTCCCGTCTAGAACGTCCAAGGCGATGCCCAAGGGGTTGCCGAGACCTGTCACCAGAGTCTCGATGTCAGAACCATCCAAGTTGGCGCGGCGGATGATGTCGTTGGATCTCCCGTTCTCGGTCCAGTAGATTTGGCCGCGAATTGGGTCTATGGCCATATCGATGGGACTTACACCCGTGCTGAGCAGGTCGATTGTCTGCGAGCCGTCCAGTAGCGATCGGTGAATAACGCTCGTCCGGATGTTCGTCCAATACAGATAGCCATTGACCAGATCCAACTCCACGCTGTGGGGGTATCCCGTCGAGGTACTAATCAGTGTCTGTACGTCGCTGCCGTCGAGATTGGCGGATCTGATCCAGCCTAAGTCCAGCGTGGCGATCTCCGTCCAGTAGATCCGACCGTGGATGGGATCGAGCGCGATGCCCTCCGGATCGTACGATGGAATTACCAGGAACTGCCGCCCGGTGCCGTCCAGATTGGCCCGCCCGATGGCGCGCCCCTGCACGCCGGTCCAGTAGACCTTGCCGTCGGCCGTGTCCAGGGCGAGCTGTCCTGGCAGGTTCCCCGTGTGAACCACCGTCTCCAGTCCCGACCCATCCAGGTTGGCCCGGTCGATGGTCTCCCCGAACCCCGTGCTCCAGTAGATCTTGGCCCCCCAGGCCTCGACCCCAATCGTCAGCACCAGCCCCGCCACCGCCCACAGAATGTGCCGCATGTCCAACCCCTCGTCCCGGAAAGCCAGGTCGCCGCGCCAGAATGGTCCATCAGGGTGCCGATCAACTCCGCGACGCGCTCTCAGTCATGATTGTAACCGGTGGTGGTGCGGAGGAGGCGCGAAAGTTGTCGTGGCGAGCCGGTACCGTGGCACGCACATGGGTGCAATCGGCCTTCAGATGCCCCACGCCGCAGGCAACAACCTCCCGCCTTTATGCCCCGCTCCCGATCAGCTACCCTGATACCATGTCCACGCAGTCCCCCACGCAGCCCGTCACAGGGGCCAACGCCGCTCCGCCGGCCGTCCCGGCCGTGGGGGCTTCGCGGATGCGCCATGCGTGGCTGCGGGCCCTGGGGCGGGATGAGATGCCCGCGGCGGTCGGGCTCACCGACGGGGACTATCGCCACCTGCGGACGTACAAGCACGACTTCTTCGCCGCGACGGGGCTTTACGAGGGCCCCTCGGGCCGGGTGATCCTCAAGCTGGGGCGGCAGGTGTCGCTGCTGGGCGTGCCCATGCGCTGGCTGGGGCGGTTCCTGGCCGATCGCGAGACGGCGCTGTATGAGCAGGTGGAGGACCTGGCGGGCGTGCCGCGCTGCCTGGGGCGATGGGGTCCGACCGGGTTCGTGCACGCCTTCGTCGAGGGGCATCCGCTGCAGCGCGACGAGCCGGTGGATGAGGCGTTCTTCCCCCGGCTGGAAGCGTTGCTGGAGGCGATGCACGCCCGCGGCATCGCCTACGTGGACCTCGAGAAGCGCGAGAACATCCTCGTCGATCGGGAGGGGAAACCCTGCCTGATCGACTTTCAGATTTCGTGGAGCTGGCCGGTCGACGCCGCGCCGCGCCGGGGGTTCGCCCGGCTGATCCCGGATGCGCTGGGACGCTGGATCCTGGGCCGGCTGCAGGCCGCGGATCGGTACCACCTGCTCAAGCATCACCGGCGGCACCGTCCGCGGGATCTCACCCCCGAGCAGCTCGACGCGTCGTACCGCCACGGCGGGGCCATCGCCTGGCACCGCCGGCTGTTCCGCCCGGTGACGCTGCTGCGGCGGGCGGCGCTGAAGCGGTTGACCGGCGAGGCCCGATCGGCGAAACAGGACGGGCCGGAGTTCATGGAGGCGGGATAGAAGTGAGAACTGAGAAGTGAGAAGTGAGATAGGGCCCGCGGCGGTACGGCGGAGGAACCTGGCGGTCGGCGAGACCGCGATGACGTCCCGCGCGGACGCGGCATAGCTCTCGCGGGAATGACCGACTCGGAGCCCGCCACGGCGAGGCGGGGGCGGTCGCCACGGTGGCGGGCGGGTTTGACTTGCATTCTGGAAAGGACGATGCGGATTCATGCCTTTGACCGATGAACAGAAAGCCAAGATCGCCGCGTTTCGGGAGTTCGTCGAGCGGATGGTCGGCGCGGATGAGCGGTTCGGCGCGTGCGAGCGGTCCGACCGCGAGGATCTGTCCACCCTGGCCTCTCGATGGAAGGTCGAGGAGGGGGTGTGGTACGAGCTGACCGTGCGGCCGTTCCTGCCTCAGGTGCGGGCCGGGATCATGACCGACGACCGCTGGAAGAGCGAGGACTTCGAACAGAAAATCGAGGACTCCGGCGACACCATGCAGGAGTTCGTGGAGATGGGTTTCGAGGCGGCGGGACTGGACTGGGTCGAGCCGCCGGTGGAACACTACCGCGACCAGGGCAGGTACTTCTACTTCGCGACGCCGCTGGACCTGAAGTCGCTGGACCAGCTCGACGATACGGCGACGCGCGACAAGGTGCTCAAGATGATCGAAGGGTATCGCGTCGCGTTTTCCGGCGAGGGCGCTTGACGTGAACCACGGAGGCACGGAGGACACGGAGAAGACGAAGAGATGGGTGAACCGCAGAGACGCGAAGAACGCAAAGAAGACGGAATCAATTGGAAAAGCAGGAAGACCACCTACGCTGAAGCGATTGTTGTTGACTTATCCTGGCAGTGTTGTCGTTTCCTGATTCCCGATTCTTTTCTCCGTGTCCTCCGTGTCTTTGTGGTTAATCTTCTTCGCATCCTTCACGTCTCTGCGGTTCATCGCCTCTGCCTGTGTGTTGACTCGGAGCCGTGGTGATGTCGGTGGAGCCTGACGAGTTTCAGCCGGTTCGTCCGGTCAGCGTGCTGCTGATCCACATCGTCCCCTACGCGACGGATGCAGGCCTC
>CAYVVX010000011.1:10880-21687 GCA_964455315.1 uncultured Planctomycetales bacterium
CAGCGTGCTGCTGATCATCGACAACGACGTGCTCCATCGCATGGGCAACGTCGTGCGCCAGCTCTGCGTCGGTATGATCGACGAGGCGGTCAAGGTGATCGTGCTGTCGGCCTCCTCGAAACCGCAGTTCGATACCGTGGGGCCCTTTCGGATCGTCACTCCCGATCGACATCTGTGGCCGTGGCGCCGCCCCGGGTCGGAGGAGATGCTGGAGCTGATCGGCGGGGACAGGCCGCAGGTGATCCACTGCCTGTCGCCGCGGCTGGCGAAATGGGCCCGGGGCTGGGCGACGGCGTGGCGGGCGGTGCTGGTGGTGCATCTCAGCGACTTCCACGACGTGGAGGACTACGTCCATCTGCAGGCCACCGAGCGGAGCATGGCGGTGACCGCGACGAAGAGCCTGGAGTCGGCGGTGGCCAGGCGGTCGGCGCGGCTGGCCGAGCACGTTCGCACGGTGCCCTGGGGCATCACTGCCCGGAGCGAGCCGTCCTGCCTGGCCAGGCCGGAGCGGGTTCCGTCGGCCATGATGACTGCGCCGCTGACCCGGCAATGCGGGCTGGACGCGGTGCTGCGGGCGCTGGCGGAGCTGACCCGCCGCGGGCAGGAGATGCTGCTGTTCGTGGTCTCGGGCGGACCGGCCGAGCGATCCTTCCGCCGGCTCGCCGAGAAGCTCAAGGTCCGGCACCACGTCACCTTCGCCGAGCCGCTGAGCGACTGGTCGAGCCTGTCCGAGGCGATGCACGGAGCGGACTTCTACATCCTGCCGGGGCTGCGGCGTCGTTTCACGGCCAGCACGCTGACGGCGATGTCCAACGGGCTGGCGCTGATCGCGCCGTCGGGCACCCACGAGGATTACCTGATCGACGGGCAGACCGCGGCGCTGTTTGACCCGCGGAAGCCGGTGACGCTGGAACAGCGCTGGCTGGCGCTGCTCGACGACCACACGCTGGCCAGGCAACTGGCCCACGGCGCGCTGGATTACGTTCGCGCCCATCACAAGGCCAGCACCATGGTCACGTCGATGGCGTGGTTCTACCGGGAGCTGGATCAGCGCGGGAATCTGAAAGTGCTGAGCGCGGAGTAGCAGCAGGAAGCGCGCCAGGGTTGCTTCGCGGGGAGCTTCACGCGCCTGCCGGCATGGGACGGGGTGAAACCTGTCCCCGGGGTGGTTCCAAAGGTCGGCGGGGATTCAACTTGCCGGGTGTTCGGCGGCAACTTAGAATGAAGTTGTAAGGGAGCAATTCCAGCCGGCTCAATATGTTACGGCCTTTTGCCGCCGAAAGGGGGCAGGCAATGAGTCCAGGTGGTGACGAGGGCGGGGCCATGTGTCTTCCGAGGTCGATCACGAACGTATGCCCGCCGCGCCTTCGATTCGGCGGCGGCCGGGGTTATCGCGCGTTGGCGCTGTGGCTGGGGCTGATGGGAACGCTGTGGTCCGCGGCGGCATCGGCGGCATCGCCCGACTCGACCACGCGCCCGAGCGGCTACGAAAAAGCCCGCATCATTCCCATTCGCAACGAGATCACCGAGATCACCCGGGACGCGGTGGATCGGCGGGTGCAGGAGCTGCGCCGCGAGAACGTGGGGCTGGTGATCTTCGAGCTGGACACGCCCGGCGGGGCCCTGGGCCCGACCCTGGACATCTGCTCGGCCATCAAGCGGATGCGCGACCAGGGCGTCCGCACTGTGGCCTGGGTCAACGCGAAGGCCTACAGCGCCGGCACCATCATCGCCCTGGCGACGGGTGAGATCGTCATGGCGCCCCATGCGACCATGGGCGACTGCCAGCCGATCATGATCACCGAGATGGGGGCCAGCGCCGTGCCGGAGGAGCTGGAGGCCAAGGTGGTCAGCCCGCTGCTGTCCGAGCTGCGCGACTCGGCGCGGCGCGGGGGGTACGACCTGGAGATGATCTATGCGCTCATCCGCCCGGACATGCAGATGTTCTGGGTGGTCGACGGCGACAGCGGCGAGAAGCGGTTCGTGGACGCGGCCGGGCGCGATCGGCTGTTCGGCATCGACACCGGGGTGGATGCGGCCGAGTCGGAGGCTGACGATTCAGAGGATTCCAGCAGGAAGAAGTCGAAGCCTGCGCGGCAAGAACCGGTGCTGGACACGCTCAGCACCACCTCGTGGAAGTACGTCTACGAGGTCGAGGGGCTCGGCAAGGTGGTGCAGCCGGTGGTATCCAGGCGCGAGCTGCTGACCATGCACACCGATGAGGCCCTGGCGTACGGCTTCGCGGTCGGCGCGGTGGCCAACCAGTCCGACCTGGCGACGCGGTACAACATCGCGGGCGACATCGTGACCATGCACTGGTCGTGGATGGAGTCGTCGGTGGAGTGGCTGACCTCGCCGGTGGTGCGCTCTGTCCTGTTGATCCTGGTGCTGCTGGGGGCTTACGCCGAGTTCCACACGCCGGGGTTCGGGCTGGCCGGGGGCGTGGCGGCGGTGGCGCTGCTGCTCTACTTCGTGCCCCCGTACATCGCGGGCACCACGGTGACCTGGGAGATCGCGGCCGCGGTGGTCGGCCTGGCCCTGCTGGCGGTGGAGATTTTTCTCATACCCGGCTTCGGGGTGGCGGGCATCACCGGTCTGATCCTGCTGGGCATCGCCGTGGTCACGTCCTACGTGCCCGAGGAGCCGGGCTGGCGAGGCTGGCCGCACTGGCCGACCATGCCCATGACCTACACCTACCTGTATCGCGGCCTGGGCTCGATGGCGGTAGCGCTGTCCGGCTCGCTGGTGGGCATGATCCTGCTGGCCAGGCTGCTTCCGAAGATGCCCATGGTCGGGAGAATCATCGCCCCCAACCCGACCCGCGAGCAGATCACCATGGATGACCCGTACGACGGCGCGGCATCGTTGGGCGACATCGGCCTGAGCGAGAGCCTGCTGCGCCCGGCCGGCAAGGCCCGCTTCGGGGCAACGCTGGTGGACGTGGTCAGCGAAGGCGAGTACATCCCGCGCGGGACGCGCGTCGAAGTGGTCGAGCGGCACGGGAACCGGGTGGTGGTGCGGGCCATGGGCAAATGAGGCGTTCCGGGCGATGAGTGCGGAGGCGCGTGCGGCGACGGATCGCCGCATTCCCCATCCGGCGACCGGATACTGGCAGCGTATTGCATGAACGAATGGATTCCCATCGCGATGCTGATGACCTTCGGCTGCGTGCTGATGGTCGCCGAGCTGTTCCTGCCGGCTTACGGCCTGATCGGCCTGGTCGGGCTGGGCGTGGTCTGCATCGGGGTGTACCGCGTCTTCGGGATCAGCGAGAACGCCGGCGTGGTGACCATCGGGGTGCTCATCGTGGTCATGCCGCTGGCCTTGATCGTCAGCGTGCGCACCTGGCACCGCACCTGGATCGGCAAGCGGATCTCGCCGCCCAACCCGGTGTTGACCGAGCAGGATCGGCTGCCGGCCGAGGAACTGAAGGATCTGATCGGGCGCACGGGACGGACAGCGACGATGCTCCGCCCGGTGGGCGTTTGCGTATTTGACGGGCGGCGGATTGAATGTCTGTCCGAGGCGGGTGTCATCGCCGCCAATGTGGACGTCGAGGCGGTCCGGCTGGTGGACCGCTCGCTGGCGGTGCGGCCGGTCGAGCAGGCCAGGGACGCGGGCGGCGCGTTGACGGCCTGATGGGCGGTTGCGGTGCGGCCTGCCGCGCCTGATCGCGTAGAGATCATACGGTAATCACGATTCATCTCTCTCCGATGAAAGGACGCATCATGGTCGATTTTCTGCTGGCTCAGGCCGAACGGGATCCGAATGCTTCTCCGTTTCCGTGGACGATGGTGGTGTCGATCGTCGTCATCCTCGTCGCCCTGGTGCTGCTGCTGGTGCTGTGGCAGTTCTTCGGGCTGTGGCTGCAGGCGTTCATGAGCAACGCGGGCGTGTCGCTGGCCGACCTGGTGGGCATGAAGCTGCGCAAGGTCGACTCGCGCGGCATCGTCATGAGCAAGATCCGTGCGGTCAAGGCGGGCCTGGAAATCTCCACCAACGACCTGGAGACCCACTATCTCGCCGGCGGGCGGGTACAGAACGTGATCACCGCCCTGATCGCCGCGGACCGGGCCCGGATCAACTTGGGCTTCAAGACCGCCTGCGCCATCGACCTCGCGGGCCGCGACGTGCTCGACGCGGTGCACACCTCGGTCAATCCCAAGGTGATCGACTGCCCGGGCCTGCAAAGCGGCAAGCCCAGCATCGACGCGGTGGCCAAGGACGGCATCCAGGTTCGGGCCAAGGCCCGCGTGACCGTGCGAACCAACCTCGAGCGGCTGGTCGGCGGAGCCACCGAGGAGACCATCATCGCCCGTGTCGGCGAGGGCATCGTCACCTCGATCGGCTCGGCCGAGAATTACAAGGCCGTGCTGGAGAACCCGGATTCCATCTCCAAGCGGGTGCTGGAGAAGGGGCTGGATTCGGGCACCGCCTTCGAGATCCTGTCCATCGACATCGCCGACGTCGACGTGGGTGAGAACATCGGCGCCAAGCTCCAGGCCGACCAGGCCGAGGCCGACAAGCGCCGCTTCCAGGCCGAGGCGGAGAAGCGGGCGGCGATGGCGCGGGCCCGCGAGGCGGAGATGCAGGCCCTGGTCCAGGAAAACCGGGCCAAGGTGGTCGAGGCTGAGGCGTCGATCCCGCTGGCCATCTCGGAGGCGTTTCGCAGCGGCAACCTCGGCGTGATGGACTACTACAAGTTGCGCAACATCCAGGCGGATACGTCGATGCGGAGTTCGATCGGCGGCGAAGGCGGCAAGCAGGGAGTGTGATGATGGCCGCGCTGTTTCCCATGCTGGGTGAGGGCGACCGGGGACTGAGCGGATTGCTCTATGTCGTCGCGGTGATCGTGCTGTCGATCATCGGCTACGCCGGTGATGCGATCAAGAAGGCCGCCGAGCGCCGCAAGGACGAGGGGCGGCCGCGGTCCCGGTCCGATGAGCCGATCTCTCCGATCGAGCCAGAAGAGCAGGTCCGCCCGCCACGGCCGGTGGCCCGCCCGATGACTCCGCCGGTCGCGCGCGGCGATGCGCCCAGGCCGGCCCCGCCGATTCAGCGGCCGTTGCCCGCGGGCATGGAGCGTCCGCGCCCGCCGGTGCGCCCGCCACAGCCGCCGACTCGGCCTGCGCGTCCGGCGCAGCCCCAGGCATCACCTACGCTCCGGGAGCGGATGGCCGGCGCGCCGCGCGGACCCGCGCGTCCGACCACCCCGGTGGCGAGGCAGCCTGTGACCCCGCAGCCGGTGCCCGTCGCGGGCACCGCTTCGCCTTCCCAGGCGCCCCCGGTTCTCGCCGATCTCACCGCGCCGCGCCGAGCGCCCGCTTCCGGTGAAGCCCTGTCAGCCAAAAGCTTCCGCTCGCTGAGCGGAGCCGAGCTGCGCCGGGCGATCGTGCTGAACGAGGTGCTCTCGCCGCCGCTGGCGTTGCGCGACGAGGCGATCTGATCGGCGGACGGTCCGGGAGCACTCCCGGCCTTGGCCTCATCCCCTGGGCGGCTCATGGTCGCGTTGGGGGCCTGCGCCGTGGGTTTTCGTCCACGCACACGCCGATTCCCGGGCATCATCCCCAGGATCCGACGGCCGGGGTACTCCCGGTGGCCTTGCCACTGTTGCACGACGGTTACAAACCCCCCGTATTTCCCGGCTTATATTCCAGTATGGGTATTTCTTCCTTCGATTCTGTCTGGAGGTGCGGTATGTCATTCAAATCATGGACCCGGCGAACGAATCGTCTGGCGGCGGGGCTGGTCGGCCTGGCGGTGGCCCCGGTCGCATGGGGCCAGACGGCGGTCCATTCGACACCCTTCGCGGCCAATGTCATCGTGCCGCAGGCGCGGTCGTTCGGCCTGCAGCCGTCGAGTTCCATCGACATCACCGGGGTGTCGGCAAAGGTGGTCATCCTGGAGCAGGTGGCCACGACGACGCTGGAGGTCAGTATCCGCAACCCGCAGCCCCGGGCGACCGAGGCGGAGCTGCTGGTGCCGGTGCCGGACGGCGCGGTGGTGCGGGGGCTGGCGTTTGAAGGGTCGGCCAGCGAGCCGACCGCGCAACTGCTGCCCAAGGATGAAGCCCGGCGGCTGTACGAGTCGATCGTGGCCAAGTCCCGGGATCCGGCCCTGCTGGAGTTCGCGGGCTACAACCTGGTGCGAACCAGCGTCTTTCCGGTGGCCGGCAACGGCTCGCAGAAGGTGCGGCTGACCTATGAGCACCTGCTGGCGAAGGACGGCGCGCGGGTCGATTACGTACTGCCGCGGAGCGAATCGCTGCACTACGTGGTGCCGTGGGAGGTGTCGCTGACCATCCGGGCCAAGCGGCCGATCGCCACGGTGTATTCGCCCAGCCATGCCCTCGGCCTGAAGCGGGCGGGTGCTGGCGAGGTGCAGGTCAGCTTCACCACCGCCGCGATGCACGAGCCGGGCCCTCTGCGGGTGTCCTACCTGTTGGAGGATAAGGAGGTGACCGCGTCGCTGATGGCGTATCCCGATCCGAAGGTTGGTGGCGGGTACTTCCTGATGCTGGCGGGGCTGCCGGCCGCGGCCACGGGTGCCGACGGATCAACGATCCGCCGCGAGGTGACCCTGGTGCTGGACCGCTCGGGGAGCATGAACGGGGAGAAGATCACCCAGGCGAGGGAAGCGGCCCTGCAGGTGCTCTCGGGGCTCGATGCGGGTGAGGCGTTCCGGCTGATCTGCTACAGCGACGGCGTCGAGCTCTACAGCGAGCGCGCGGTGATCAAGACGGACGCGACGGTGGCGGCGGCGCGGTCATATCTCCAGACGGTCAACGCCCGCGGCGGTACCAATCTCCACGACGCGCTCCGGGAGGCGCTGCGGCCTGAGCCGCTGGAAGGGTTCCTGCCCATCGTGCTGTTCCTGACCGACGGGCTGCCCACCGTGGGGCAGCGGTCGGAAGCGGTGATCCGCGACCTGGCCATCCAGCACAACCCCCACGATCGGCGGGTGTTCACCTTCGGCGTGGGCGTGGACGTGAACACGCCGCTGCTGGAGAAGATCGCCTCCGCGACGCGGGCGACGCCGACCTTCGTGCTGCCCGGCGAGGACGTCGAGGCGAAGGTGGGTCAGGCGTTCGCACGGCTCAAGGGCCCGGTGCTGGCGGATGCGACGCTGACGCCGATCGCGGCCGACGGCAGTGTGGCTCTGCATCGCGTGCGCGACCTGCTGCCGGGACGGCTGCCGGATCTGTTCGAGGGGGATCAACTGGTGGTGCTCGGCCAGTACGTCGGTGACGCGCCGTTGACCTTCAAGGTGAGCGGCAACTACCTGGGCAAGTCGCGCAACTTCCGGTTCACCTTCGACCTGGCCAGCGCGAACCCGCGAAACAGCTTCGTGCCGCGGTTGTGGGCCAGCCGCAAGGTGGCCATGCTGATCGACGAAGTCCGGCAGATGGGGGCGTCGCCGCATCTGACCGGCGGGCCCGCGCCGGCGGCGATCGCCGGTGATCCGCGGCTCAAGGAACTGGTCGACGAGATCGTGCGCATCTCCACCGAGTTCGGCATTCTCACCGAGTACACCGCCTTCCTGGCCCGGGAGGGCACCGACCTGTCCGACCGTGAGCAGGTGCTCTCGCAGGCCAACGAGGTGCTGCTGGAGCGGGCCGTCGCCTGCCGAACCGGACTGGCGTCGATCAACCAGGAAAGCAACCAGGTGTTCATGAAGGGGCAGGTCGCGCTCAACAGACGGAACGGCTACGTCGACGCGAACATGAACCGGGTCGAGGTCACCACCGTGCAGCAGGTGGCCGACCGGGCCTTCTTCCGCCGGAACAACCGCTGGGTGGACAGCCGGATGGTCGAGGATGCGGACACGTTGACGCCGCGGCGGACCATCGAATCCGGATCGGAAGAGTTCCGGGAGCTGGTCGCGCGGCTGGCCGGGGAAGGGCGGCAGGGATGCGTGTCCCTGGCCGGGGACGTGCTGATGATGGTGGACGGCGAGTCGGTACTGGTGCGCAGCCCGATGCGGTGAGGGTGTTCCATGAACCAAGAGCGCCGCGCATGGATCGCACCCGCCCATTGCAGCGGCGGGAGCAAAAGGGGGATAATGGTATGCGGCTCGCGTGTCTTCAATCGGAACCCCGCATGACCACGTCCGCACGCATCCTGGTGATCGAAGACGACCCGGCCATTCGGCGGGGCATCCTCGATGCACTGCACTACGAGGGGTATCGCACCTTCGAGGCCGCGACCGGGCCGGCGGGGCTGGACCTGGCCGTCGGCGCGGACTGCGACCTCATCCTGCTGGACCTGGTGCTGCCGGGGGGTGACGGGATCTCCATCCTGCGCGAGGTGCGCCTGACCCGGCCGACGCTGCCGGTGATCATCCTGACCGCCCGGGGCGAGGAGGCGGATCGCGTGCAGGGTCTGCGCCGCGGCGCGGATGACTACGTGGTCAAGCCGTTCAGCGTGCGCGAGCTGCTGGCCAGGGTGGAGGCGGTGCTGCGCCGCTCGCCGGAGCGGCCGGCGGACCTGGGGGCGATTCGCATTCGCGGCGGGGCCATCGATCCGGAGCGGCGCGAGGTGCGTTTCGACTGCGGGGACCGGGTGGAACTGTCCGAGCGGGAGATCGAGCTGCTCCGCTACCTGGCCTGCAACTCCGGGCGCGCGGTGTCGCGCGATGAGCTGCTGGCCAGGGTCTGGCGGCTGGACCCGCGCAACATCGAGACGCGAACCATCGACATGCACGTGGCCCGCCTGCGCGAAAAGCTTCGCGACGACGCGGTCAGCCCGCGCATCCTGCTGACCGTGCGCGGCAAGGGCTACATGTTCGAGCCGGCGGAGGCGACCCCATGATCCGCCCGCGCTGGGTCTGGCTGCTCTTCGGGATGTGCATGGCCCTGGCCGTGGGGGCCATGGGCTACGTGAGCCTCAAGGCCGTCCGGTTGGACGAGCGCGAGACGGCGGCGCGGCAGCGGGCCCTGCAGGAGGAGAACATCCGGCTGGCGCTGTGGCGGATGGATTCCTGGCTGGCGGCGTTGCTGGCCCGGGAGAGCGCCCGCCCTTACTTCGCCTATCGCCCGTTCTACGCGGTCGACCGCCCTTACATGAACATGCTCACCGAGATCCGCCCGAACGAACTGACCCTGCCGTCGCCGCTGCTGAATGACACCTCGCCCTACGTGCTGGTTCACTTCCAGATTGAGCCGGACGGGCGCTGGACCTCGCCGCAGGCGCCGTCGCCGGATTGGTGCGACGTGGCCGGGAACGGGTTCGCGACCACCGAGGGCATCAACATGGCCTTCGAGCGGCTCAACGCGATGGAAGCTCTCGCGGGCCGGGAGACTCTGCTGGCTCAGCTACCGGCGCCGGAGGTGCAGGAGATCGTGTTTCGGCGCATGCCCGTGCGCCCGTCCCCCGTGCAGGAGCAGCAGCAGATGGCGATGCCGCAGGTCCAGCAGGCGGAGGGCACACAGGGCATTGCCCAGCAGCAGGAGGCACAGGCACCCTCGCAGGTGGGGCAACCCGCGCAACCGCAGTCGCTGCAGCGTTCCTGGGCGCAGCAATCCCGGGCCGGGAACCCGCCCAACGGCCAGGCCGCCAAGAGCTCGGTGGAGTACGAGATGCGCAACCGGGCCACGCTCAGCTACCAGTCCTCGCTGAACCAGGGCAGCAATGCCGATAACCAGCTCCAGATCCTGGGCTGTCCCACCTGCCCGGCGGTGGCCGAGGGCGTGCCCAGACCCTTGTGGGTCGGTGAAGCCCTGCTGGTGGCGCGGCGGGTGACCGCGGGGGGGCAGGAATACGTGCAGGGCTGCCGGCTGGACTGGGCGGCGATGCGGGTGTCGCTGCTGGAGGACATCGCCGACCTGCTGCCGGACGCGGATCTGCGCCCGGCGCGGGCGGACACCGACGCGCGTCACGAGCGGATGCTGACGGCCCTGCCGGTGCGGCTGATTCCCGGCGCCCTGCCGGCGGTGGCGGAGCAGGGTGGCAATCCGCTGCACTGGTCGCTGGCCACGGCGTGGGGCTGCGTGGTGCTGGCCGGGCTGGCGGTGGCGGCGCTGCTGCGCGGGGCAATGGTGCTCAGCGAGCGCCGCGGGGCGTTCGTCTCCGCGGTGACCCACGAGCTGCGCACGCCGCTGACCACGCTGCGGATGTACACCGAGATGCTGGCCGACGGGATGGTCCGCGATGACGGCCAGCGCAGCGAATACTTCGGCACCATCCGCGCCGAGGCCGATCGCCTGGGGCACCTGGTCGAGAACGTGCTCGCCTATTCGCGGATCGAGCGGGGGCGGGCCCGGACGGCGATCGGGACGCATACCATCGGCGAGCTGATCGGGCGCATCCGCGGGCGGCTGGGCGAGCGGGCCCGGCAGGCGGGGATGGAACTGGCCGTCGAACCCGACGGCGCGGAGTCGTTGCCGGTGCGGGCGGACCCGTCGGCGGTGGAGCAGATCCTGTTCAACCTGGTGGACAACGCCTGCAAGTACGGGGTGTCGGCGCGGTCACCGGTGATTCACCTGGAGGCGGCCCGGGTCAACGGCTGCGGCGTGCTGCGGGTGCGCGATCACGGCGAAGGCATCCGCGGCGGCGAGGCCCGGCGGCTGTTCCGCCCGTTCAGCAAGTCGGCCCGCGACGCGGCCAACTCAGCCCCCGGCGTGGGGCTGGGACTGGCCCTGAGCCGGCGGCTGGCCCGGGAGATGGGCGGGGATCTGTGCGTGGACACCGCCGTGGGCGAGGGGGCGTGTTTTCTGCTGCTGCTGCCGGTGGGGGATGGGCCAAGCCATGACGCGGCGTCGCGGTAGCATTTCCCCCTCCCAAGCACGCTTGAAGTGCTACATCGCGAC
>CAYVVX010000012.1:0-7503 GCA_964455315.1 uncultured Planctomycetales bacterium
AGGAGTACAACCTGCCGTCGGATGCCCCGCGCGGACTGAAGTCCGCGGCTCTTTGGGGAGGGGATGGCGGGTACGGCTCGCCGGGTGGTACACTCCGCGCGGGTGAAGTGGTTGGGGGAAGAGGGTTGCACAGGGGCTGAAGCCGGGGTGGGTTGCGCGCGAAGGGGTACAACCTGCCGTCGGGCGCCCCGCGCGGGATGAATCCCGCGGCTCTTTGTTCGCGGCCGTTGCGTTCCACGCGGCACGGGCGGCACGGGGGTGGACGCTGCGGCAGAGACGACTGGCACGGGGGGCGGATGCGGCGTTCCACGCGGGACGGCCGGCAGGGGGGCGCCGGCCGCTACGTTCCGCGGGGGTCAGCGCAGGAAGATGAAGGTGATGGCGATGAACACGGGGATGAGAATCCCTACGCTGTAGGCCATGTAGCCGAAGAAGCTGGGCATTTTCACGCCGGCCTGTTCGGCGATGGACTTGACCATGAAGTTGGGCCCGTTGCCGATGTAGGTGTTGGCGCCCATGAACACGGCGCCGAGCGAGATGGCCACCAGCAGGCTCTGGTTGATGAAGCTGCCGTCGACCAGTTCCTGGATGCCGGGTCCGCCGGCCGGGGTCATGGCGTCGGCGGTGGAGAAGAACACCACGTAGGTGGGGGCGTTGTCCAGGAAGCTGGAGAGCACGCCGGTGGCCCAGAAGAAGTGGGTCGGCGTCTTGAGGCCCAGGTCGGGGCCCTTGATGTTGAGGATCTCGACGGGCACCTGCATGCAGATGAAGATGCCGATGAACAGGACGGCCACCTCGGTGATGGCGAAGAAGTCGAACTTGTTCTCCTCGCGGATGCGCGGCGAGCTGGTCAGCCAGGCGATGGCGACGAGCAGGATCATGACCGCCTCGCGCACGAAGTAGTGCCCGGGGGGGACGATGAAGGAGGTGCCCGGCAGGGGCTTGCCAGGGACGATCAAGGCCACGGCCAGGACCACGCCGAGCAGCCAGAGGAAGTTGTGGCCGCCCCTGATCCGCAGCGGTTCGATGCGAAGTTCGTCGAGCATGTGCTCCAGCGGGGGTTCCTTCTTATACAGGATAGTGTCCCAGACGAAGTAGATGGCCAGGATGATCACGCTGCAGAACAGCCACTCGACCCACAGGTGCAGCGTCCACAAGAACGGGACCCCCTTCAGGAAGCCCAGGAACAGCGGCGGATCGCCGATGGGCAGGAGGCAGCCGCCGATGTTGCTGACCAGGAAGATGAAGAAGATGACCGTGTGCTTGACGTACTTGCGTTCCTGGTTGGTCTGGAGCACGGGGCGGATCAGGAGCATGGACGCGCCGGTGGTGCCGACGAAGCTGGCCATGACCGCGCCGCAGGCCAGGAAGGCGGTGTTGGTGATCGGCTTGGCTTTCAGGTCGCCGCGGAGCTGGATACCGCCGCAGATGGTGTAGAGCGAGAAGAGCAGGATGATGAAGGGGATGTACTCGCCGAAGACGGCATGGTTGAGCACGGACAGAACCGTGGACAAGCCCGCGGCGGCGGCGTGTTCGCCGTGTCCGAAGCCGGTGCCGCGAAGCAGGTAGTACGCCAGGGTAATGGCCGCCAGCACGGCCGAGACGATCAGCTTGTTCTTGTTGTGATGCCACCAATGCTCGGTCTTGTGGATCAGCGGGAGCAGGGCGATGCACAGCAGGATGATGACGAAGGGGGTGATGGCGGCGAGGCTGGGCACGTCACCATGTCCGCCGGCGGCGTGGCCGTGAGCGGGCGGATGTCCGGCGTCATCGGCGGGATGCGTGGCGGCCTTATCCGCGTCGGGATGGTCGTCCGCGGTGGCGGTGGCCGCGTCGTGCGGTGCCTCCTGGGCGGTAAGATCCGGCGTGCCGATAGACAAACCAGCGAAGAGGCCGATGACGATCCAGAACCGATGGTGAGTGGTCATGGGCATAATTATCGGTAGAAGCGGCATTACCGTGCAGTTGGCCTGTGGCGGGCGACTTCCTCGACACCGGCCGCGCCAGGCCGGTTGTCAGTTGAGGCGCGGCCATCTTATACTCTGGCCTGGTTCCGGACCAGCCGGGTCTCCGGGTCGGCGGCGTGCGTGGCGCTCGGCAAGGATTCCGGGGCCGAGTGAATCCGAGGTTTCAATGCTGTTGTGGCGGTCCCGCTGGTTGATGACGCTGCTGCTGGCGGTGGCCGGTTGCGGCTCCTCCTACGACGGCGGTTCGTCAGGCAAGCCCGGCCCTGGTTCAAGGAATGATCTGTCGGCCATGGACACGACGGTTCTGACCATCAACGGGCAGCGGATCCAGGCGTGGGTGGCGAAGGGCCCGGATCGGGCCGGGGCACCGGATCCGCGGCAATTGGGATTGATGCGGGTCACGGCTGAGGAGCTGGCCCCGCTTCCGGACGGCACGCTGCGGGGCATGCTGTTTATCTTCGAGCAGGAACAGCCGCTGTTCTTCTGGATGCGGAACACGATCACCCCGCTGGACATCGCCTACATCCGCACCGACGGCGAGATCGTCCGCACCTGGACGATGGCTCCGCTGGAAACCCTCACCTACCCCTCGGTCGAGCCGGCCCAGTTCGCGCTGGAGGTTCTGGCCGGCGAGTTTGAGCGACTCAACATCCGCGCGGGCGACCGGGTGGAAATCCCCGAGTCGGTGCTCAAGCGGACGGATTGATCGGTCGAATTCTCTTCCAGACCCACGCGGGCCTTACCGGCCGCCGCACGGCGGATCGGGACTCGCGGTGCGGGCATCTGGGAGCCTGATCCTGTCGCTTTTATCGGACAAACCGGTGTTGACCGCGGTGAAGCCGCTGCGCCTGCTGGTGGTCAGTTGCGGCGAAGGCTGCCCGGATGTGATCCAGCACCTGGTGACGTCGCATCCCACCGAGACGTACTACGCCGATTCGTACCGGCAGGCCCGCGACCCCGAGTTGCTGGGTCGGGTGGATGCGGTGGTGCTGTGCGACCTGGTGGAAGGTGATGACCCGCGCGAGCTGCGCGGCGAACTGCAACTGCTGACCGATGCGCTGGCGTCGCATCGGCTGATCGGCGTGGTCCTGTCGTCGGGCACGTCCGGGGTGGTGCCCGGCGGCGGGGACGCGTTTATCTGGGCGCCGCCGGAGCTCTCCGTGGACGAGCTGTGGGGGCGGTTGATCACGGTGCGGGAATGCCGCCCGATGCTGCAGCGCATGGAGAAGCAGGTCTCGGCCATGCAGCGGCTGGGCAAGCGGCTCAACCAGCACTTCGTCGAGGTGGACCAGGAACTGCGGCTGGCCAGCCGGCTGCAGCGCGACTTCCTGCCCAAGCAGCTTCCGGAGATGGGCGATCTGCGCTTCGCGGCGCTGTACCGGCCGGCGACGTGGGTGTCCGGCGATGTCTACGACGTGAAGCGGCTGGACGAGGATCGGCTCAGCTTTTACCTGGCCGACGCGGTTGGTCACGGGGTGGCGGCCGGTCTGCTGACCATGTTCATCAAGCAGTGGATGGTCGGCAAGCGGATCGACAACGAGCGTTACACGATCCTGGAGCCGCAGCAGGTTCTGCAGACGCTCAATACCGAGCTGGCCCGGCAGGAGCTGCCCAACTGCCAGTTCATCACCGCGTGCTACGCAGTGGCGGACGTGAAGGCGAACCGGCTGACCTTCGCGCGTGGCGGGCATCCGCATCCGATTCACGTGACCGCGGAGGGGACGTGCTCGGAAGTTCGCACCATCGGCGGGCTTCTGGGCGTCTTCGATGACGAGGAATTTCCCGAGGTCAGCGTGTCGCTGGAACCGGGCGAGAAGTTCATCATCTACAGCGACGGGCTCGAAGACGTGATCGTGGAGAAGCGCGAGCGCGACTGGGGCGACGTCGAGTTCACGCCGCAGTTCCGCGAGTGGGTCCGACTGCCCGCCCAGGGCTGCATGGACGCCCTGGCCTCGTTCCTGGATCGCGCCGAGGGCAGCCTGGCGCCCACCGACGACCAGACCGTGGTGATGGTCGAGCGTCTGGCGCGACCCTCCTGATCTGATTCCACCCTTTCCGCCAACTCAAACAGCACACTTCCATCCTTGTCGTCGCCGTCGCTCGCGCGGTAGGCTGGGCACGTGCATCTCGTAGCGCGATCACTATTCCCGGGAGAACGACCATGAAGAACGCCTGCCTGCTGATGTGGACCCTGACCCTGCTGTCGACCGGGGCGCCGACCGTGAGCGCGGACGAGCCGAAGCCCGCGGCGGGCGCGGAGGACGCCGGCGGGACGGCCGCGTGGTCGGAAACGGCGCAGCAGCGCGACGCCAGGATGGCGTGGTGGCGCAATGATTGCTTCGGCATGTTCATCCACTGGGGGTTGTATGCCATCCCCGCGGGTGAATGGGACGGGAAACCGGTCAAGGGCATCGGCGAATGGATCATGCAGAATGCCGCGATCCCGGTGAACACCTACGAGAAGCTGGCGGGGCGTTTCAACCCGGTTAAGTTCGACGCGAAGCAGTGGGTGAAGATCGCCGGCGATGCGGGCATGAAGTACCTGGTCATCACCAGCAAGCATCACGACGGCTTCTGCCTGTGGGACAGCAAGGTCAGCACCTACGACGTCATGGATGCCACGCCGTTCAAGCGGGACATCCTGAAGGAGCTGGCCGACGCGTGCAAAGCCGACGGCCGGGTGCGACTGTGCTTCTATCACTCGATCATGGACTGGCATCATCCCGATGCGCAGTCGATCAACACCCCCGGCAATTACAACCCCGGGCGGGGCCCGGCCAAGGGGTACAAGCCGAATCCCGACTTTCCCCGCTACGTCGAGACCTATCTCAAGCCGCAACTCGAGGAGCTGATCACCCGCTACGATCCGGCGGTGCTGTGGTTCGACGGGGAATGGGTTCCCGAGTACACCGAGGCGATGGGGCACGACCTGTATGCCCTGTGCCGGCGGCTCAAGCCGGACATCCTGGTCAACAACCGCGTGGGCAAGAGCCGCAAGGGCATGTCCGGGATGAGCACCAGCAAGGAGTCGGCGGGCGACTTCGGCACGCCCGAGCAGGAGATCCCGGCCACCGGCTTCCCGGGCATGGACTGGGAAAGCTGCATGACCATGAACGACACGTGGGGATTCAAGCGCGACGACAGCAACTGGAAGTCGGAGGAGACGCTGATCCGCAACGTCATCGAAACCGCCAGCAAGGGGGGCAACTTCCTGCTCAACGTCGGGCCGACCGGGGCGGGCGAGATCCCCGCGCCCAGCATCGAGCGGCTGGCGGCGATCGGCCGATGGCTGGCGATCAACGGCGAGGCGATCTATGGAACCAGTGCCAGCCCCTTCGAGAACCTGGCCTGGGGCCGTGCCACCCGCAAACCGGGCCGGATCTACCTGCACGTGTACGACTGGCCGGCGGGCGGCACGCTGGAGGTCCCGCTGTCGCAGAAGGTGGCAAAGGCTTACCTGCTGGCCGAGCCGGGGAAGCCGATCGCGGTCGAGGGGAACGCCGGCAGCGTGACGCTGAAACTGCCGGCGGAAGCGCCGGACAGGATCGCGAGCGTGGTTGTGCTTGACCTTTCCAGGTGAGCGGGGCCGGCGCGAGTTCGCGCTGAAGGCCGCTGAATGCAGGGAGGGGCTATGAAACCCCGTCGAGCGAGAGGGTGGCCCAACCCCAGCGTTGCAGAAAGTTCAACCTTAGCGCGGGCTTTGTCCGCAACCCAGGGAGTTTGGAACCGCAGAGACGCGGAGAACGCAAAGAAGATGGAGGAGCTGAGATTTGAGATCTGAGATTGGTGATTTGAAATCTGAAATCTGAAACTGGAGACTGGTGATGGCAGATCCGGCGTTGCGGGCCCGGCTTTGACGTTCTTATCCAGCGCCTGGAAGCTGAGTTACGGTCTCCGGCGGTGAAGAATCTTTGCGGAACGCGAAGATTCTGATGGATAGCAGTACAGAGACAGCGAGGCCGCGGAGAAGCTTGGCGACCGGATGAGCAAGTCGCCAACGCCGCAACCTCACAGCAGGTGGGGTCCGCGACTTGTGGGTTCTGGCTCAAACCACCTCTTCTTTGTGCGCTTTGTGTCTTCGTGGTGCGCTCCTTTTTGCAACTGGAGGGTAAAAACGTGCCTGCCGGTGCTCCTGTGGGATTCATGGCCGCTTACGACCGGAAACGTGGCGCCGAGGGGGTCGAATCTTCGCGGGCCGGTGCTTTTTCCTGGTCCAGACGTGGTATCATTGGAACGGCTGGTTACACGGGCCGGTGTCGACGCCAGGGGTCGCGGAAACCGCAGGAGTGCCATGAAATCGTCGGGTCTTGGAATTGCAGTGGTCTGCATGGCTGTTCACGCCGCGTGGGCCGGACCGTCGTTCGTCAACTGGGAGCATGCCCACGTGCATCCCCTGGACATGACGCCCGACGGGGCGAAGCTTCTGGCCGTCAATACCGCCGATAACCGGCTCGAGGTTTTCGATCTCGCCGGCGGGATGCCGACGTGGTCGGGATCGGTGGCGGTCGGGCTCGATCCGGTCTCGGTGCGGGCGCGAAGCGGCACCGAGGCGTGGGTGGTCAACATCCTCTCGGACAGCGTGAGCGTCATCGACCTGACCACGATGAATGTCGTGGCCACGATCCTGACCCTGGACGAGCCGGCCGACGTGGTATTCGCCGGTCAGCCGCAGCGGGCCTTCGTGTCCTGCTCGCAGGCGAACACCCTCCAGGTATTCGACCCGGCCGATCGACACGCTGCGCCGGTCAACGTTCCCATCGACGCCGAAGATCCACGGGCCCTGGCGGTCAGCCCGGACGGCGCGACCGTCTACGCGGCCATCTTCGAATCAGGCAACGGCACCACCCTGATGGGCGGCGGCACCGAAGGGGGCGAGCAGAACTTCCCACTCAATGCGGTGAACGATCCGCTGGGCCCCTACGGCGGGGTCAATCCTCCGCCCAACGCCGGCAACGTTTTCAACCCGCCGATCAATCCGGCGCTGCCGCCGCCTCCACCCGTCGCACTGATCGTCAGAAAGGACGATGAGGGGCGATGGATGGATGACAACCAGGGCGACTGGACCGAGATGGTCAGCGGAAGTCTGTCGAGTCACAGCTCCCGGCTGCCCGGATGGGATCTGCCCGACCGCGACGTGGCCGTCATCGACGCGGCCGGCTTGCAGGTCAGCTATGCGACCCGCCTGATGAACGTGTGCATGGCCATGGCGGTAAACCCGGCAGATGGTCAGGTGACGATGGTGGGGACGGACGCGACGAACGAGATCCGGTTTCAGCCCGTGGTCCAGGGGCGGTTCACGCGGGTGCGATTCGCGCGGTTCGGGCCGAGCATCGCGCCGGCGGTGGTGTCGGATCTGAACCCGCATCTGACCTACGAGGTTGCGACGATTCCGCAGTCCGAACGCGACAAGTCGATCGGCGATCCGCGCGGCATCGTCTGGCAATCCGACGGGGCACGCGGCTACGTCTCCGGCATGGGCTCCAACAACGTGGTGGTGATCGACGGCGCCGGCGGGCGCGCGGGGCTGGCCCCGACC
>CAYVVX010000012.1:7513-16235 GCA_964455315.1 uncultured Planctomycetales bacterium
GACCATCGAGGTGGGAGAGGGACCGACGGGACTGGTGCTCGACGAAGCCCGGAGCAGGCTGAACGTGTTGAACCGCTTCGCGGCCACCATCTCGGTGGTCAGCACGGCGGCGGAAACCGAGCTCGCGCAGCTTCCGTTTTTCGACCCCACGCCCGAAGTCATCAGGGTCGGGCGTCGGCACCTTTTCGACACCCACGAGACCTCCGGGCTGGGGCAACTGGCGTGCGCATCATGCCACGTGGACGCCCGAACCGATCGCCTGGCATGGGACCTGGGCGACCCGACCGGGGAGATGAAGGCGTTTCATCAGAACTGCAACTTCGGGCTCGATCTCGATATCCCCTGCGAGGATTACCACCCCATGAAGGGCCCGATGCTGACGCAGACCCTCCAGGATGTCATCGGCAAGGAACCGCTTCACTGGCGCGGTGATCGTGACGGGCTGGAGGAGTTTAATCCCGCGTTCAGGGTGCTGATGGGTGACGACGAGGAACTGACACCGGCGGAGCTGCAGCAACTGAAGGCGTACCTGGCCACCATCACGTTTCCGCCGAACCCGTTTCGCAATCTCGACAACACGCTGAAGACGGACCTGCCACTGCCCGGGCATTTCACTACCGGCCGCTTCGGAACTCCCGGCCTGCCCATGCCCAACGGCAACCCGGCCCGCGGATTGACCCTGTATCGCACCGGCGGGCTGGGACCGGCCGGCCTGCAGTGCGCGTCGTGTCACACGCTGCCCACGGGGTCGGGCACCAACTACCACCTCACCGAGCAGGGGACCATCGAGATGTTTCCGCTCGGCCCCAACGGCGAGCATCACCAGGCGATCATCTCCATCACCGGTTCGACCAACGTGAGCATGAAGGCGCCGCAACTGCGCAACGCCTACGATCGCGTCGGGCTGGACCTGACCCAGGTGACCAGCAACGCCGGATTCGGCTATCTTCACGACGGTGCCGTGGACTCGATCGCGAGGATGATCGACGTGTTTGGCGTGAAGAACCTGCAGGAACTGGCCGACGTGACCGCGTTCGTGGTGTCCCTGTCCGGTTCCGACCTGCCGGTCGGAAACACCTACGACGCGGGCGAGCTCCGCGGGCCGGACAGCCAGGACACCCATGCGGCCGTCGGGGCCCAGGTGACTTTCTCCGGTCCCGGCGCGCATGACGGCCCGGCCGCGGACCGCCTCAGTCTGTTGCGCAGCATCGCCGACTCGGGAGCTGTCGGTCTCATCGCCAAAGGCGTGCTGAACGGCGAGCATCGGGGCTTTTTCTACGTTCCGCCGGCGACCATGCAGTCCGATCGTGCCGGCGAACAGGTGACCATCGACGATCTGCGGCTGGCCGCCGGGCGTCGTGCGGAGATCACCTTCACCGTGGTGCCGGCCGGCGCCGAAGGGCGCATCGGCGTGGATCGCGACGAGGACGGGTTTTTCGATCGCGACGAACTGGACGCGTGCTCCGATCCCGCCGATCCGCTGAGTACACCGGCCAATGCCGCCGGCTGTCCGCCCTTGGGTTCGTGCTGCCTGCCCGGCGGTGAATGCGTGGACCACGTCGCGGAAAGCGTCTGCCTCGGCGCGGGCGGTGTTTACGGCGGCGACGGCCAGCGCTGCGTCGACGTGGTGTGCGCCATCCGCCGCGGTGCGTGCTGTTTCGGGCCGGGCGCCTGTGTGGGCGATGCCCGCGAAGCGGACTGTGCCAACGCGGGCGGCGCCTACCAGGGCGACGGCTCGACCTGCGCGGTGCCCGCGTGCGGTTCGACCTGCGGGCAGCACTTCGCCGACGCGGATCGTGACGGCGACGTGGACATGAGCGATTTCGCCGCGTTCCAGGCCTGCATGACCGGGGCGGATGATCCGCAGGGGATCTTCGACGGGGTGCTCTGCGGCTGCTTCGACCGCGGCGGCGATCAGCCGGCGGATGGCGATATCGATGCGAGCGATCTGTCGGTGTTCGTCAACTGCCTGAGCGGCGAGGCGATTGCACCGCCTCCGGAATGTGGGAACGGGCCGTGAGCGGGGCAGGTGGGCGATGTGTCTACTCCTGCCCGGCTGGTCACCAGCGCGGCGAAGGCGGCGGATATTCCTTCCAACCTTTCTGCCCCTGACGGGTCTCTTAAGGAAACTACATAATATGCAGCCGTTTGTGGGCCTTTCGGTGGCGATCCCGCGGGATCGGCGTCGGTGAGGTCTGGCGTTGCCATGCGGTGGGGTGGCCTTTATAAGAGGTTTTTCCCCAGTTCTGGCAGCGAAACGGACCGGAGCGGACATGGGCCGATGGCAGGGTGTGTTCCTGGATTTCTACGGCACGCTGGCCGGAGGCGACCGCCAGGCGGTGGTGGATGTCTGCCAGGCGGTGATCGACGCTCACGGGCTGGAGCTGAGCGCGGGCGATTTGGCCATGCAGTGGGGGCATTATTATTTCGCCGCCATTGAAAACGCCCATGGCCCCTTCCAGACCCTGACGCGGATCGAGAGCGACACGCTGGTGGAAACCTTGCGGGCTCTGAGCGGGCTGACCATCGATCCGACGCGGTTCATCGACGGGTTGAACGCGTATCTGGCTAAGCCGCGGCTGTTTGACGAGGTGCGGGCGGTGCTGGCCGCATTGCCGGTGCCGGCCTGTATCGTCAGCAACGCGGACGAACGCGAGCTGCGGGCGGCGATCGGGCATCACGGGCTGCGTTTCGCCCAGGTGGTCAGTTCCGAGCTGGCCGGCTGCTACAAGCCCCACGCGGGGATTTTCCGCAAGGCGATGGAGCTGACCGGCTGGTCGCCCGAGCGGGTGCTGCATGTGGGGGACTCGCTGCACAGCGACGTGGGCGGGGCCCGACGCGTGGGCATCAGGACCGCCTGGGTGAACCGGGCGGAGCGGATCACGGACATCGGCACGGACACGCCGGACCACACCTGGACGGATCTGAAACCGCTGATCGCGCTGCTGAAAAGCGAATTTCTTTGAGGTGACAGGGCGCGGGTCCTACAATGAGGATTGAACTCGCGTCGCTTTCGCTTCGCCGACCGAGTTTCGCCGCGAACGCCCGAAAGGGAGGTGTTGCCATGTTCACACGACAAGCCATGTTCCGCTGGACGGTGGCGTTGGCCTGCTTTGTGCTGCCATCGTTCGGTGAGGACGCCGATGCCGCCGTGCGGCGTTCGGGCGGGGGCAGTTCGCGGTCGTACAGCCGTTCGTCACCGTCAGGTTCGTCGCGCTCGATGAGCCGTTCGGCGCCTTCGTTTTCCTCGCGATCCTCGCGGTCCGCGCCGTCATTCTCCTCGCGTTCGTCCCGCTCGGCGGCGCCGAGCTACACGGGGTCGAGCACCAGTTCGCGGGCACCCTCGCGGTCCGCGGCTCACGCCGCGGCGACGCCGAGAAGCATCACCCGCTCCAGCGGGAGCGGCTTCAGCCGTTCGGGGAACGTGACCCGGTCCGGCTCGGCATCCGCTCCGCGGGCGGCGGTGACACCGCGAAGCCTGGCGGTACCGCGAAGCATTGCTCCGAGCCGGTCGGCGATCGCTGCTCCGGGCTCGTCGAGTTTCTCCGGATCCGGCGTCCGGCGCGGGTCGGTTTCCGACTCCGGGCGCTCGTTCAACATGCAGCGCTCGGCGCCCGGCGGTTCGTCGGGGCCGCGGACTTCGGCGGTCTCCCCGCCGGTGAACATGCCCAGGATCAACACGCCGTCGATCAACACCCCGAGCGTGGCGGCGCCGTCCTTCAGCAGCATCGCTCCGCGCTCCTTCAGCCGGTCGACGCCCGCCGCCGGTTCCGACGGGATTTCCGGCCGCGCGACCGAGCGGTTCTTCGATTCGGGCCTGCGGCGGTCCGGCGGGCAGGGCGGTGTGAGCGGCGGTGTGGTGACGCCGCGTTCCGGCGGGCGCGGGGATTTCACCTCCTCCGGCGGGCCGGGCACGCCCGGACGCTCGGGCGGGTTTGACGGCCGTCGCGGCGGCGGGGGTAATTCAGCGATGGCGTCGCCGACCGCGCGGTCGCGGTCTTACGGCAACGCGTCCCGGCCGCCTCATGGCATCGGCGGCCCGCCGGGCAGGTACGGTTCCCGCCGATATGGTGGATATCGTCCGGCGGTGCTGCCGTCGTGCGCGATCGTACGCCCCACGCCGTATGTGCGGGTGGGGGCGGCTTACGGCGGCTGTTCGTACGTTCGCCCGTGGGTGGGCAGTTGCTTCGGCTTCGGTTTCGGCTATCACCAGATCGTGACTCCGGTGTACGGGTATCCCATCGTGCCGTTCTATGGCGCGGCTACGGTGGTCAACGTGGTCAATCCGCCGGTCTACTATCCGCCGCCGATCGGCGACCCGGCCTACATGGCTTACCCGGGGGATGGATATGACGGCCAGTCCTACGTTGATGCCGGCCCGGTGGTGAATGAGGCGGCCCCGCAGTATGTCGAGGCGCCCGCGCCGATCGGTGATCCCGGCGTGCAGCCGCAGCCGGCGGCCAGGCAGTCGGAGCCGACCATGTCGGTCGATGAGATCAACAGCACCATGCGTTCGGGTGTGGAGAGCTTCGCTGCCGGCGGTTTTGAGGATGCCGCGAATTCCTTCCTGCAGGTGGCGATGGCCGATCCGGAGAACATCGACGCACTGCTGGCGTACGCCATCGCGTGCTTTGCCACGGGAGATTATCCGGCTTCCGCCTCGGCGATCCGCCGGGGGGTGATCGGGTTCCCGTCGGTGGTCAACACCCGCTTCGACGTTCGCGACCGCTACGGCGACGCGAGCGTGTTCGAGCAGCACCTGGCGATCCTGGAGCAGTACGTTCAGAGCCGCCCGGACGACGTGGACGGCTGGGTGGTGATGGGCTTCGTCCGTCACTTCACCGGCCAGCGGGAGATCTCGCACAACACCTTCGAGATGGTCAAGCGGATGTCGTCTGATGACGCCGGCCTGGCGGACGTTTTCCTGAACGCCGATCCGCTCCAGCAGCCTGCCCCGTCGCAACCGCCGTTCGAGCAGCCGTCCGGCGATCAGCCGGCAGGCCCGGACAGCGCGACCCCGGATACCACGGTGATCCCGTCGTTCCCGGTGCCGCCGGCATCGCAGCAGGGCTCCGGCATGGAACGCGAGCGGGCCCTGCGGGACGCGGGGGTGATCCAGACGTCCTCGTCGCCGGGCGAAGAGGTGCTGGTGCCGGATACCGCCGGGGATGGCGATGCCACCCGCTGGTATCAGATGCCCGGCGAGTGAGCGGAAACGCGAGTCCCCGGGGGGTGACTGGAGAGTTCGCCCCCGCCCATGATCTGGATAACGGAATGAGTACACGGCCGGCCCGCGGGTCGGCCGTCTGCATTGGTGCGGGTCCGGTAAAAAGCGGACAGCCCGCCGGCTGAATACTCAGCCGCGGGCCGTTGTTGCGCGTTGGCTATCCCTTACGACCGGGGTTCGAGACGACGCTCAGGGTTCCGGTGCGGTGAGCACGTCCAGCAGACGACCGACGGTGTAGTCGAGCTTCTCCTGGGTCTCGTAGGTGCCGTTGGCGATGGCTTCCCGAATGGTCAGCACTTTCTCGACGCGGATATCGCCGTCCGCGCCCAGATCGCTCAGCAACTGAGCGAGCTGGGAGATCTCGACCTGGTCCAGCTCCTGGGGATGCTCGCTCTCGCCGTTGCGCTCAGACGGGCGCAGGGGGGGAACGCTGAGCAACCCGGAAGCTCCATTGACCGGAGGAATCTCACTCATCGAGCTTGACCTCCCGACCGGCGGGCGGGCCGCGTCTCCAACGTCGACCAAAGCGCTGCCGTATCCTTTTCCTGAAACCTTGTTAACGCTTCGAACACCTGCCGGCAAGCGGCCGACCTGCTCCCATCGCAAGACAGGCGCGACGATTCCGAAGCCCGTAAAGAGCTTTGGGCATTCCTCCTTGAAACGCCTTGCAGGAGTGTCGCTGAGAACCCGTCCAGGATTCGCGGGGCATGTCCGGCTTTGCCAGCCCACTGTTGGCGGTGCTTCGCACCAGTATTACTATCGTCGATGCTCTCGGACCTACTTGAGTGTTTTCGGCCCCTAGACGGAATTTCGCCCCGTTTTTCTATGGTTGCGAACCATAGTTGTGGTGGCTCGCGCCACCGTAGCCACAAGATATCGGACCCAGTCCCGACGGCGAGGCCAATTTGGCCCCGCTTTCAGTGGGTCATCACCGGCTCGGCGGCCTCGCGGCGGCGCCGATCATGCAGAACTTCCTGCAACTGATGAAGATACGCCAAGAGATCCTCTTCACTGAAGGTGGCCAGGAATTCTGGTCCCGCCGAGCGATTCAGTTCGTGAATCCGGTCGATGATTTCCCGTTTGGTCATGGGGCAGGCCCCTTGCGTACGGTGGCATGGCCCGCCACTTGTCCAAGCGCCAAACCGGGCGGCGGGCCGCATCCCGATGGGCTGAATCTCAGCGAAGTGATTTATCGGCGGAGTCTGACGATCGCCTTAAGTTGTGTCAGCGTCAAAACTTGCGCCAGTATGCGGCGTTTTTTGCGCGGTTCGGCTGACGCCGCGAGGGCGATCTCCGGCGCGATGCCTCGGACCAGGGCATGTCCCGGGTTGGGCGGATCGCTGTCGGGCGCACCGGGCGGCGATGCCGGCTGAACACCGGGTGCTGACCGAGTTGGTGGCTTGCGGGGGCTTGCGGCCGGAGGTGTCTGGTAGTGGGGCCAGAGGTGCTTCGTACATCTGCACTTTATGGCTAACCTGACCGCAGGTCCGTTAACCTCTTATTTTATCAGAGGTTTACAGGATTTCGGCGGGAATTCCGGAGCCCGGGCGACCCAGGCTGCTAATCATATATGGAGATCCCCGTTTCTCCACGGCCGGCCGATATGGCCTGTGGGCCCTGCGCGAATCGCCGGGCAAAGGCGGTTGCCTGCAGGCCTGGTGCCGCAGCCGATCCTGGGGGGCTCCGGAGTGAGGTCTGGGTACGCCTGGTGGCGGCCCGGCAGGGGGGTGTCATGGTTCAAGGAATCGGGATGAGAAGCGGAATTGTCTGGCTGGCGGCGATCACCCTGCTGCCGGCACACACTTATGCGCTGACGGCCAGTTTTCACCTCAGCGGCGACGAGGGCTCGTCGGAGCTGGTGGTGCCCGCGCCGGCGGCGGTGACTTTCTCGCTGCTGGTGTCCATTGCAGTCCAGGACCAGGACGGAGTGTTCGGCGGCGGACAGTGGGATCTGCTGGTGAACGGCGGGGCGGACGACGCGATGTTCCAGTATGACTCGGCGGTGTGTTTCAGCGGTGAATGTTCACCCTTTGCCGGGCCGACGAGGTTGATCCCGCTGGCGGAGGGAGGGTTGTTCGACGACGCCAACCCGGCGGTCTTCGATTCGGCGCATTTCCTGACCTCGTGGGGACCTGACGCACCGGTACCGACGGCGGTACCGATCGACTTCGCGAGCAGCGATCCGGATGCGGTGTTTCGACTGACTGCAGACGTCAGCCTCTCCGATCTGGGGCAGGGGCCTTACAAGATCGTTCAGTATCAGGTCAGTTCGGTGGGCGTGCTGCCGGAAGGCAGTTACGTGATCTCGGCCGGCGACAGCGGCTTTGGTCTGCTCGCCTGCAATTTCCCGAGTGATTGTGTGGACGCGGAGAGCGGCACAGCGTTCACCGTCCGGGTGCTGCCGGAGCCTGTCTCCGGCGCGTTGCTGCTGGCGGGCCTGCCGCTGCTGCGGCGGAAACGCGGCGGCTGATTGCATCGGCCGGTGATCCACCACTGATCTGACGAAGGGCGGGTGCGGGCCCGCCCTTTCTTATGCGCTGAACGCGGAACGCTTCCGATGAAGGGGGGCTTTCCGGCAAGACGGCTGGAGGCGCGGTTATTGTAGAACCGCTATCACTCCGCACAGAGCGAGTCGACGGGGACGTTGGCGCCCGCGAAGCAACGGTCGAAGAAGATGGTGAAGTCGTTGACGTCCACGTCCTCGTCGGGGTCCAGCCGCGCGCCGGCGCAGGCGGGATTGGTCTGGGCGTTACCGTTGCCGGTGTAGCAGCGCTGAAACCATCCGAAGTCGGACATGTCCACGTCGTTGTCCTGGTCGTTGTCCACCGGGGCATAGGGGGGCTTCTGCACCTGCAGGGATACGCCGATGGTCTGGGGCGTGTTGGTGGCGCCGGGGGCGCTGATGGTGATGGTCGCGTTGTAGTTGGCGATGGGCAGGGCGGCGGTGTCGTAGTTGACGGTGATGGTGTCGGTTTCCGTGCCGACATCGCCGGACGTAGGGCTCACCGACAGCCAGGGGGCGTTGTCGCCGATGGTATAGCCCAGGGTGCCGCCGCCGCTGTTGGCGATGGTGAAGCTGTCCGAGGCGAGCTGATTGCCGCGGACCACGGAGCGGCTGAAACTCGCGGGGCTGCGCTGGAGTGTGGCCGGGGCGACGTCGTAACCGGCGCCGACCACGAAGGCGATCATGTCCACGTTGGGGTTCTGGGTGAAGGTGCCGTTGGACTGTCCGTGCCAGAGGCTGCCGTTGGGATAGTTGTTGGCGGTGGTGCCGTAAACATTGAAGCCCTGTCCATCGGTAGCCTCGCAGCGCAGGGCATAGGTTTGTCCGGGTGTGACCACCACGGCGTTGGGCCCGTTGAGCGGCCAGTTGACCGCGGCTTCGACAAACTCGACTGAGACCACGTCGCGGGAGGTGGCGACGCCTCCGACCTGGGCGCCGGTGGGCGAGCCCTGGCGGATCGTGGCGCGGTAGGTGAAGTGGGCGCCGCCGCC